>NZ_JAEQCF010000048.1:0-61018 GCF_020738625.1 Microcoleus sp. PH2017_09_SFU_O_A | reverse complement strand
CCGAAAGCCTGCGTGTTTTGCCATCAAGGTTGCTTCAGTATTATTTAATTTGAGCGCTCGCTTGACGGCAAACATGGAACTGACTCTCAGCAATCAACTGTAGATAAGTTTAGCAGACTATTTGCCACTTAAGTCTTGCTCCGCTGCGCTACATCCACCTGCCTTTCATCCCCAACCTTCTTCGTTGCGGAAGACGCTACGCTGTTCCTACACTACGAGAGGATGGGGAATTCCCGGCGAACTCGTTAAATGTTAAGTTTTTGCAGGCGACAAATCTCAAGCCAGAAATTTTCGATCGTCAATTGGCCGCATTATGACATTCTATCTAATCGATCGATCCGTTTGAACAAACGCAACAGAGCAAACCCAGCACCCGCAGCCAGCAAAGCCACAGCGACAGCGGGCCATACTTGATTGCTGACAAACAAAATTGTCGCCGACAAAGTAAAAGCACTCATCATCAAAGTATAATTAGTGCCCATTTGAACGTTGCTCATGCGGCGCATCAATCGCTCAGCTTCGGAAGAACGGACTCGAATCCGTAAATCTCCCTGTTCGAGTTTATCAATAGTCTCCTCAATCCGGCGGGGCAAACCCAAAGCAGTCGAACTCACCTGAGCCGCCTGACGGCCTAGTTCGTTAAAAATGCTGCTCGTTGCATCCGGCCCATTTCCATTAGTCATAAGCTGCATGGCAAAAGGTTGTGCCACCTCCATAAAGTTAAACTCGGGATCTAAACCCCGGCCCACGCCTTCAATCGTCGAAAAAGCTCGCATTACAAAAGTAAAGGTAGCTGGGAAGCGAAAAGGTTGGTCGTAGGCAATATCGTAAAGGTCATCGGTAATCGCACTCACGGACTGCTCTTCAAAAGGCTTATCCATGAAGTTATCGAGCATATACTGGATGCTGCGGCGCACGGGACTCATATCGCCTGTGGGAACCAAAGCGCCCAAGTTGATCAGAGAATCCATAATCCGCTGTCCATCCTTGGAAGCAATGCCGTAGAGAGTCTCCATCAGTCCTTCGCGGACGTTGGACTGGATTTGACCCATCATGCCGAAATCGTAGAAAATCAGAGATCCGTCAGCACTAACAGCGATATTGCCGGGGTGGGGATCTGCGTGGAAAAAGCCATCGTTGAGCAACTGCCGCAAATAAGCTTTAGCGCCTAACTGAGCAATTAATTTGCGATCGATCCCGGCTGCTTCGAGAGCTTCGTAGTGGCTGATTTTAATCCCTGGTAGGTATTCCAAAGTCAGCACTCGCGGAGCCGCGTAGCGCCAATAAACTCGTGGCACCTGCACCCAGTCGCAGTTGCTAAAATTGCGGCGAAAAGTATCAGCATTGCGGCCTTCATGGAGATAGTCTATTTCCAGCCACAGAATGCGACAACATTCCTCATAAATCCCCATCCAATCTCGGCCGCGGCCCCACTTAGGATGGTTTTGAAAATAGCGAGCAATCCCCTTGAGAATTTGCAAATCTATTTCAAACAGCTTTCGCAGTCCAGGGCGTTGCACTTTTACTACAACTTCCGGGCCCGAGTGCAGTTGAGCTTTGTGTACCTGACCCAAACTGGCAGCGGCCAGGGGCACAGGATCGAAGCTGCGGTAGAGTTCCTCCACAGTCTTGCCCAAATCTTGCTCGACAATTACCTCTAACTGTTCGTAGCTGAAAGCAGGCACTTTATCTTGCAGCTTAGAAAGTTCCTCGACAAACTCTGCCGGGAACAAGTCGGCGCGGGTGGAAAATAATTGTCCAACTTTAATGAAAGTCGGGCCTAAATCCAAGAGTGTTTCTCGAACCCAGATAGCTTGAAAGCGGCGTCTGGCAACTTTCTTTTCTTCAGTTACACCTCCCCAGTAGCTCCAGTTTTTGCTGTCGAACCACAGCGAAGCCAGCCAGAGCAAGACAAAGGCCCAAATGTCGAAGAAGCGTCGCTGCCGGGAATATTTTTCGCGATTCCAGCGATAAGCTTTACTTTTGTAGGATTTACCAGCAGTTTTTGGCTCATCGGCGTCGCTAGTACGCTTGGGGGAGCGCTGGCGATTAACAGAGTCATCAAGGAGAGCAGACACTTGGGTTCCCAAATTGCTTATTTTATGTTGTTGCTTTGATTGCAGGTAGGAAGGAGCGCAGGAGCGCATTGCTTTGCGCTCGTGTAACAATCAGTAGTTGTTGCGATCGTCACTTCGGAGCTATCGTCCGCTGGAATCGTCCTTTGTTAAGGCAAACTGCTGCGGTAGCGCTGCAATTCCGATCGCACGAGAGCGACTTCGGCGCGCAGCTCGTCGATCGTTACTTGCAAGTCTGCGGGATGGATGTCTTGAATGTCAGTAGTAGTGCTGGTGGTTCCAGTACCAGTTCTGGTCTGCATCGCCTCATCGGCAGCGCGATTGGCCCGTTCTACAACTTTATCTGTGAACTGGCGCAGGCGTTCTCTTTGTTCGGCGTCAAATTTGCCGAGTTCGGAGAAAGCGTTGGTTGCTGCGCTTTCTAATTGCTCGTACAGTGCTTCGGCAACTGCTCTTCCTACAAAAAAGGCATGAACTGGGGGTTTACTCATATAGAAATCTCTGTACGCTTCCGCAACAAATTATAACTTGCTTATCCTCGATGGCGCTTGTTCCCAAAGAAAGGAACTTTGCCCGAATCGATCGACCACCCTGGCTTGCACCGAAAAAAACAACTGTTTGCACCGATCGCGATCGCATATAGGGCGCCACCACGGTAACTCACGGCATTCTCGGCTCTAGTTTTACTCAAACCTTTCTCAAGCTTAGTAGGTTTGGCAGAACTAATGGGCGACCTCGAACAACCTAGCCGTCCGGTCTCAATATTAACATAATTTACCACAAAATATCAAATATTTATAAATTTTGGAGTTTCCATTCTGATTAGTTAGGTGATAGAAAATATTCGATAATTTCCGGCAATGGCTATTGATATTTTCTGAGTCTATCGCAGGTTGTGCGAAATTGTCTGTGGTTTGGAATGGCGTTATTCGCTCCACAATCGATGGATATTTAGTCAATCCTCAAACCAAGGATTAGTTCGCCCTTTTAAGCAAAAAAAAGAATACTAATTTGTCGCAGGTTCAGGATAAGGCACTGTCGGTTCTGGCACGGGGGGCGGCGAGTAAGGTGCGATCGAAGTACCGGAATTGCTGCCGTTTTGGCTTGGTATTGGCGGTTCGATCGATCCTAGGGCCGGTGACGGTACTGTCGGTGCGGATTCTTGCTGTGGGAATGTTTCAGAACTATTGGCAGCAGACGGGGCGGGTGCGGGTACGGGAGGGGAGGATCTGCGGGATTCGGGTGGCAGGGGCGGAACTTCTGGTACAGGTGCGGATGCTGCTTCGGGTGCTGGCTGGGTTTCAGTTTTAGGTTCTGGAATGGGGTACTCAGAGATCTGCGCTTCGGGATCGGGAGTTGGGGATGCTGAAGGTTCAGGATCTGGGGCGGGAGTCTCCGGGCTTGGGGAGGCAGAAGGTTGGGCGCTAGCTGTTGAGTTGTCGATCGGTTCTGGTATGCTGCTGTCTGACGTGGGTTTGGGGCGCTTGTTGAGTTGGAGTGGAACCAGAGGGCTGCTTTCGACAGACGGCTGCCCGAACATCGGCCCTGACAAATCACGGGATTTGAGCAAATCTTCCAAAGATGGGAAGGATTGAGTTGTGGATCTGTTGTTGCTGGCACTGATGCTGTGGTAGCGCCAGGCCAAGTCAAAACCCATCCAGCCAGCAATTGCAGCCGTGACGACAAACGCCAGCAAGGTCAACGGCAGGGGGGGAGGTGCTGGCAATCGCAAACTTTGCTTGTCTGTTCTCTGTGCGGGTAATCGCTCTGTTTCTTGCAGCATAGTAAGCCAATTTTCCACTGTCTGGGGGCGTTTCTGGGGGTCGGTTTCGAGTCCCTGAAGGATTGCTCGCTCAATGCCGGGGCTGAGGTTGGGCTGAAATTGCCGCAAAGAAGCCAGGGGAATGCGATCGCGCAGGGGTGCTGCTACGGGTGGTACGCCGGAGAGCAAGTAGTAAAGGGTGGCTGCGATCGCGTAAACATCTGTGGCAGGCGTACATTTACCGTCATAGAGGTATTGTTCGAGCGGCGCGTATCCTGGGGAAAGCAAGTTAGTGTGAGTTTGTTTCGTGTCGGCGATAAAGTCGCGAGCAACACCGAAGTCTATCAACATTACTAGATGAGAATCGGCTCGCCGGATCATATTTTCTGGATTGATGTCTCCGTGTAGCAATCCGCTGTGGTGAACTGTACTTACCGCTGAGGCTATTTGCCGAATGTAGTGCAGGGCCTGGGCTTCTGGTAGCGGCTGACTGGTTTCGACTATTTGGGCGAGAGTTTGGCCCGGAATGTAGTCCATCGCGATAAAAGACTGTCCGGCTTCTTCAAAAAAGTCAATTACCCTGACGATGTTTGAATGCTGGCATCGAGACAGGCGCTGGGCTTCGGCAATAAACTGCTGCTGAAACTGGGCAGAGGCTGGGTGTTGGCGCAGACTTTCGTTGAGGGTTTTGAGTACGACGGTTTGGTTTAATTGGGTGTGGGTAGCTCGGTAAGTGATGCCGAACCCTCCTCTGCCTAAAGTCGCGTTAATTGTGTATTTGCCCTTTTGCAGGACTGTTGCTGGCGCTAAGTTCATCTTTAGTTGATGCCGGTTCCCAAACTATGCTACCGCCTTTGGGTTATGAAAGCAGAGTTAGGGGTGAGGTTCGATCGACGATCGGCGCCCTAGGGCGTCGGTTTTGCTCTGCCAGGTCATCTTTGCCTCTGGCGGTTATTTTATCTGTAGCCGTCGTCTCAAAACTTAACACAATTTTTTGCCAATAAAAATCCCGCTCTTGTGGAACGGGAAAGCCATCAGGGTGCATCTATATGACTATGACTATAGCCCATGGGGGGTATAACCCCTCTTGCCTTTATCAAATCTTTACCAATCGCAGGCTTATGTAAAGATTTAGGTTTTTATTTGACTTGTGGTCACTGTTATGATATATCTTTTCAAAAAGATGAAGTATTGACCAATCAATCCCTCAATCCCCAATCTCAAATCGAAAAATGGAAAATCTCAACTTGTACCTCCAGAAAGCTGAGAAAGTCTATAGAAGGGAGTCCTACTTATACCATTTATCAAAAGTAGTGCTACAAAACAAGTGTTCGGTTTGTTCGATCGACTCTGTAGGTAAGATTCGTTGCCGCTCGAAAAGTGAATTAATTTTAGGGATTGTTGATGTATCCGCACCTTACGAATAATGTTGCCAGAGTTTTGAAAATTCATATTACAAACATGGTTGTTTGGTGAAAGCGCAATGGCACAGGTGCGTCGCTACTTGAAAATAGAAAAGTCTATTTTTTTGACTAATTTTTAATAGCAGTGTACCTTATACTATTTTTCTAAATATCCGAGCTCTCATATTCGCGGACGTTGTTGGGAAGAGAGCCCTCTTGGTTTCAGTGGTTATATAACCTGTCAGTCATACCTCACCTTTTTGAGAAAGGCTATACGACGACAAGAGATTGTAATTTATAGACTTTCCGTATTTTCTAAAGTCTGTTATAAATTTAAAAAAATGGTATTAGGACTCCAGCGTATTGAACTTTAATCTTCCTTACAATAAAAAATTTGTTTAAAGCCTATGGGTTTGGCGTATAAATTAAAATCAGACGATTCATTACCCCAATCCTCGGGCTTCCAGGTAGAAGTTGCTGTCAATTGTCAACTGTCAACTGTCAACTGAATTACCGTGCTTCGGCAAATGGTGCAGCAAATACCAAAACACCGCTATATTTGCGATAAAAACCACCAGCTTAAGTACGGTAAAACCATGAAATAACTCATATATTTCGGGCGGGATACTGATACCTACCAGCGCTAAAACCAAAATAGTCGCCCACCCTTTTTCGTACCACAAACCAACTGCTTCAAGAGCAGTTAAAGCGGCATAAAGTCCTGCTGCAAGTCCGCTAAATAGTAATGTTTTAGGCTTTACACTTAGAACTTTATCTAGTAGAAGCTCAATTATTTTTAATTTACTTTCCAAGAAGTACGATTCCGAAAAATCTTCCAAGGCTTGATGATTCTTCAGCGCTAAAAGTAAAGCGACGGAAGTTACTGTCAAGAGGGCTGCTACAAAAGTTTTGTAAACGACAATTGCGATTAAACCAGGAGGACGCTGTTTTTTCACGTAAATTCTCAAAAAATCTAATAATGTGCGACGATCGGCTTGTGAATAAGGAAGAAAAAAGTTCGGCAACGAATTCGCTGGCGCGAGATTTAACGGATATAAGATGGCTGTGCGGCAACGAGTCAGTGTACCCGATTAACGGATACAAGATGACGGTAAAATTCAGCAATTATTAGCCGATATATTTACAAAAAATAACGTGCTGCTGACATATAGCCTTTCTCACAAAGATGAGGTATGACTGACAGCTTATATAACCTCCCAGACAAAGAGGGCTGAAGCCCAACAACGTACCTCATATGAGAGCTAGAGCCGCTATAGCAGACTAAGATTGAGGGTAACGTTGTGCTAAGAAAGAGATCGCGCTAGCCCGATCGCCCAAATCGCCATCCAACGCAGCCGCCAACAAATCATCCAACATTACCTTAAACCCAGGCCCGGGCTTGTAACCCAAAGCCTTCAAGTCATTGCCGTTTAAAGGCGGCTCAACATTCGCCAACCGGGTGATATATTGCCAAATCTGGCGGCGGGCGCTGCGGGGGCTTTGCAGGGCGATCGCAATTAACAGCGGCAACTCATAATTCCTCAACAGAAACACTAATTGACTGGGTAAATTACACTTCAGTAAACCCTTTGCTAATTCCTGATTTCCAGCTTCCAAAACTTCCAGCCGCTTAATACTGTCAGCAGGTAACTGAAGATTTGTAGCCACTTTAACCCGATATTCCGGTGCTAAATAAGCAATCAAAACTTCCAGCCGCATCAGCCAATCTGGAATATTGATAATTGGGAATTGGGAATTGGGCATTGGGAATTGGGCATTGGGAATTGGGAATTGGGCATCGGGCATTAGGAATTGGGCATTGGGAATAGTTTGTTCCTTCTTCCTTCTTCCTTCTTCCTTCTTTCCTCTTCCTTCTTCCTTCTTCCGACTTCCCTCTTCCTTCTTCCGACTTCCCTCGGATTTCTTCCTTCCATTCAAACATCGATCGAGCAAACGCAGTCGCCGCCACAACGGACGATCCAAATCTAAAGTAGGATGAATACAGCGCAAAGCTTGCAAATCTCCCAACATCTGCAAAGCAACCTGCCAATAAGGAGCTTGCAAAATGTACTTCAATTCACTTTTGAGGCGAGTTTCCAAAGCCGGAGCTCTGCCGTTTTCCCCCTGAATTCGGTAATAAATTCCGCTTTCCAAAGCGTGGCGGATGTATCCTTCAGTCTGCGATTCAATGGAAAATCCCAGCCGTACCGCAAACCGCACCGCCCGATAAATCCGCGTCGGATCTTCGATAAAACTGTTAGCGTGCAAAACTCGAATTTGCCGCGATTCCAAATCTAGCAAACCGCCAAAAAAATCCAACAATTCGCCGCTGCGGGGAACTCCCAACCGCACAGCCAGCGCATTAATAGTAAAATCCCTGCGGTACAAATCTTGGCGGATCGAACTCGCTTCAACTTCAGGATTTGCAGCCGGATAAGGATAAAATTCAGTACGAGCCGTAGCAATATCCAGCCACAGCGAACCGAAAGCAGAGTCTTTGTGCCACAGCAGCGCGGCGGTTTGAAATTGACCGTGAACGTCTAAACGCGAGTCTGGGTATAATTTCTGGAGCGCTGAGGCTAATTCGACACCGGCACCGGAATCGTCGGTACCGCAGTTGCCATCAACTACCAAATCAATATCAGTTAGGGTAACAGGCAAGATGCCTGTTCCACAAGAGTTTAATGTTGTGGGGTGGGCATCTTGCCCGCCCTTGGTGTCATTCAAAGCTAATAATAAATCGCGGACTGCTCCACCGACAATATAAAGTTGCCAGCCGCGCTCTCGTGCAATGTTGGCAGCGATCGACAATAATTGCCATAATTCGCTACTAATGCCCGATCGCAACAACTGCTCAACCGACTCAGATACAGGATAATCGGACAATTGAGAATTACTGCCCCTATCGCGGGCTTTTTGCTGGTGCAATTCCCGCAACACGTCAGTGCGAGTCACAATTCCCACGAGTTGGCCGTTTTCCAACACTGGCAAACGCCCGATATCGTATGTCACCATTAAAGCTTCAATTTCTGGCAGCAAGGTATCCGGGGCGATCGTTTTTAGCTGCGGAGTCATGTAACCCTTAACCGGAGCGTGACTGAAACCGTGGTGGAGGGCGATATCAATGTCGCGGCGCGAGATAATGCCTGCCAGTAGATCGCCCGTATCGACCACTGAAAGTCCAGAATGTCCGTAACGTAGGAGGATACGGTGAGCCTCTCCCACGGAGATTTCCGGGCGAATGCTCCTCACTGGGGATGACATTAATTCGCGGGCGGTGGGAGGGTGCGGGATTTGAGCTTTGAGTTCGTCGGCTAATTGATTTAAAGTCAGCAGGGCGTCAACATCTCGGGTGGCGAGGGATGCGGCGCGGGCGTGGCCTCCGCCGCCGAAAGGTTTGAACAATTCGCTGAGGTTTGTGCCTTCGATACGCGATCGACCGATAATAGCTAAGCGGTTGGAAACTGGCGATTGGGCGATGTTGCGGTTGTCGTTTTCGCTAAATTTATAAACATTGCCTAAAAGTAGAGCATCGGTTTCAGTTAAATCCAACAAGCGAGAAGCTAGCGCCGAAAGTCCGGGCACGTAGGCTTCAGTAGAAAGTAATACCCAAGCTACTGTATAACCGTGCAAGGTTTGCGATCGCAAATTCTCCAATGCTTCTCTGAGCAAATCCTGCAATTGCGGAGACAAACCGGGTTCTACATATTCAGAGATTACCCGCAAACTTGCTCCTTGTTCCATCAACCACGCCAAAGCCATTGCATCTCGCGCGGTTGCGCCGTCGAAGGTGAGGGAACCGGTATCGACGTGGATACCGAGGGCCATGACTGTGGCTTCTGAAGGTAAAAGCCGGGATACTGTATCGCCGTTTTCTGCTGAATTTTTGAGTTTTTCGCGGAGTTTTTCGACAATTAATGTGGTGGTTGCGCCGACAGCTTCGATTTGGGTAACAGTCGCGGGGATGTCCAAATCGGCTTGCAGGTGGTGGTCAAAAACCGCTATTTCGTTGAGGTGTGGCAAATCCAGCCATTCGGCGGCTTTTCCTAAACGATCGCGCCCCGAGGCATCTACTATAGTAATCGATCGAATTTGTTGCGGATTGACCGATCGACGTTCGATCAGCGGGTACTCGTCGCGGTGTAGCGCCAAAAAATCCCGCACTGTCGGGTGACAACCCCCAGTCAGCACAATTCTGCTACCGGGGCGCAGCACGCAAAGTCCCACCGCTGCTCCCAAGCTGTCAAAATCTGCTGTTGTGTGGCACAAAACTAAGTCCATAGCCGAAAATCTCGCATCTCTCACCCTCACATTAGCAATTTCTGGGGCTTTGATACCGGGCGATCGCACTATAGCAAAACTTACGCATGGGGCTAGAAACCGGGTTTAGGTAAAAAAATTGCGACGAGGAACCAGAAATCACCTAATAAACCCGGTTTCCGAGGTTTAATGCGACCTCGACTGCTTAACTCAGCCTTCAGCCTGTCTTGAACCCAGTGTTCTGTCAAGTAGCGAACAATGATAAAATTGATGTAAATCTCAAGAGCCGCTGGCGCCTGTTCGCGCAACGCCCGAATTTGCAAAGTCTCTTTCGTATCAATCAACCGACAATTTCTGGATTAATATCGGGATACAGTCAGTCGATTGTAGATTGTAGATTTTAGATTTACTCCACAGATCGATCTGGGAGATGCAACTTTGGTCTAAGATTTTGAAATCTCCACGACGTAAGTCGGGGAAGTGAACCCGTTTTTAAATGGGTCAAAAACTATAATCTGGAATTTTTATCCAGATTATTACAAACTATTTCTCGTCAACGCACGGCTATATCGAAAGGAGAAAAAATGTTATCAATTCTGTTTCAATTGGTTTTACTGGCTCTCGTACTGCTGTCTTTTGTGATGGTAGTTGGCGTGCCTGTTGCTTATGCCTCTCCCCAAAACTGGAATCAGTCTAAATCCTTGATTTTTGTAGGTTCAGGTCTGTGGTTCTTGCTGGTTATTGCAGTGGCTGTATTGAACTTTTTGGTAGTTTAAGCTCGCCCATCGCTCTCGAATAAAGAAGGTAAAAGATAGAAGGCTGAAGGCATTAACCAGAATTTTGAAGGTATTCGGTATTCGGTACCCACTAAAAAATTTCCAATCCGCGCGATCCTGTATGTTTGTGCACTTGAGATTAAAATCAGATGTTTCTGCTTTCTAAACTTTACCTTCTGGCAAACAAAAATCTAAAATCTAAAACCTAAAATCTAAAATTAGAGCACTATGGCAGTTTTCGAGGGAAATTTTACTCAAACAGAATCTTTGCGATTTGCGATTGTCATCGGTCGTTTTAACGATTTGATTGTCAACAAACTTTTGGAAGGATGTCAAGATTGTTTGAAACGCCACGGCGTTGATATCAATCCTCATGGAAATCAAGTTGATTTTTATTGGGTTCCCGGATGTTTTGAAATTCCTTTGGTGGCCCGCAAAGCTGCTCTTTCTGGCCGCTACGATGCGGTAATCTGTCTGGGTGCGGTAATTCGCGGTCAAACTCCGCATTTCGATTTTGTAGCTGGTGAGGTTTCTAAAGGAATTGCTGCTGCTGCTTTTCAAAGTGGTGTCCCGGTGATTTTTGGCGTGGTGACGACTGACACGATGCAGCAAGCTTTGGAAAGGGCGGGAATTAAGAGCAATTTGGGCTGGAATTATGGGATGAGTGCTCTGGAAATGGGCACTTTGATGCGTCAAGTTAATAGTTTGGGTGGAAGTTCTTACGATCGATTACCGGAGGCTGCTGCTGTTCAAGTGCTCCCGGGCGATCGGGCTTAATATATCTTCTCAGATAACTCGGCGATTGAAATCGCGTCTACAAAAACAAAGTCCGCGCAACGCGAGACTAAGAAATAAAGTAGGTAAGGAAAGCTACGAATAGTGTCACCGCGAAAAGATTCTCGATCGCAGAATATCACCGTTTGGGAAAACTGGGATTTTTCGCTCCCGATGAGCAAGTAGAATTGATTCGCGGAGAAATTATCATCAAAGCTGCTAAAACTACGTTTCATTCTGTTTGTAATTCGCTACTATTAGGAGAGTTGTGCACGCTGGCGATAAAAAAGGCGATCGTGCGCGGTCAAGAGCCGATAATTTTATCTACTACAGATAGCGAACCAGAACCTGATGTGGTTATCGCCCGCAATCGTTCCGATCGTTATTTAGCTTCTCACCCGGAGCCTGCGGATATCTTGTTAGTAATTGAGGTTTCTGATTCTACTTTAAAGTACGATCGCGAAACAAAGCTATCTCTCTATGCCGAATCTGGAATTGCTAATTATTGGATATTTAATTTAGTCGATCGTCAACTCGAAATGCACAGCGAACCTTATCAAAAAAGACAAGGTGATTTCAATTATCGATCGCAAAAAGTCGTTCTGCAAAATGAGGCTGTCGTAATTCCGGGGTTTCCCGATTTGTCTCTGGATTTGTCTTTGGTGTTTCCAGCCTAAGCTGAATTGACTTTAAAACACTCCCTGAATTTTCAGTATAATTTTATACATTTATTGTCAATCGCGATCGCCCTTTTGGCTTACTGAGTATCCTAGAATACATAAACTTCCTCAAATACTGATTTATCTGTAAATTTTTTAACTAAAAATCGCCCATTATCTAATATTCCTCAACAGTTTTATGAGATTTATCTAAATTTGGTTGCACAAATATGAGAAATTCGTTATGTTAAGTTTTGTGTAAGCATTGAGGCCGTCTCAACTCGATCCTAGGATGGCTTTCAGTACAAATGCTGTACAAACAGTATTTAACGTATTCTTAACAAACAGGTTTGAAAGTGAACTTTCAGGTCAATTGTTAACGTAATATTAAATAATTAATTTGTCCAGTTAATACCTAGGAAGCTTACCAACAAAGGGATTGATAATTTTGAGGTTCGCCCGGATACTTACAGTTACTTACCAACATGAAAGTGAAAAAAATTTATGGGTGACATTCAAGCTACGTTTACAGCTACCGATCGCGCTTTTCACATTGAAGGGTACGAAAAAATTGATTTCAGTCTACTCTATGTAGATGGCGCTTTCAAACTCGAAAATCCAGAAATTGCGGATAGCTATCGGCAATTTGGTCGCTGTCTAATGGTTGTAGACCAGACAGTGTATGGTTTGTACGGCAAGCAGATGCACTCTTACTTCCAGTATCACGAGATAGATTTAACCGTCTTTCCAGTGAGTATCAAGGAACCAGATAAAACCTTAACCACCTTTGAAAGCATCATAGATGCCTTTGTTGATTTCGGACTGGTGCGGAAAGAACCTGTATTGGTGGTTGGTGGTGGATTGACTACTGACGTAACAGGTTTTGCCTGCTCCTCCTATCGCCGTCGGACTAACTACATTCGCGTACCAACAACCCTAATTGGGCTGATTGATGCGAGTGTGGCGATCAAGGTAGCTGTGAATCACGGTAAACTAAAAAACCGCCTCGGTGCTTACCATGCTTCGCAGAAAGTAATTTTAGATTTCTCCTTCCTGAAAACTCTGCCGATCGACCAAATACGCAACGGCATGGCAGAGTTAATTAAGATCGCGGTTGTTGGCAACAAAGAAATCTTTGAATTGTTGGAAAACTACGGCGAAGCATTGCTGCACAGCCACTTTGGGTATCTAGATGGCACATCAGAACTGCGAGAAGTGGCGCATCGCTTAACCTACAATGCGATTCAATCAATGCTAGCCTTAGAAGTACCAAACCTGCACGAGCTAGATTTGGATCGAGTGATTGCCTATGGTCACACTTGGAGTCCGACGCTGGAACTAACACCGGAAATTCCGATGTTCCACGGCCATAGTGTCGCCATCGATATGGCTTTTTCAGCGACTATTGCTCAACAACGGGGCTACATTTCGATCGCCTCGCGCGATCGCATCCTAGGATTAATGAGTCGCCTCGGACTAGCAATTGATAGCCCTCATCTTACATCAGAATTGCTCTGGAAAGCAACAACATCCATCGCCCGTACCCGTGACGGTCTCCAACGTGCGGCGGCTCCATGCCCCATTGGTGACTGCTTTTTCATGAATGATTTGACTCGGACTGAGTTAGATGAAGCCCTAGCGGTGCATCAAAAAATCTGTCATGGCTACCCACGCAATGGCGATGGCGAGAATATGTATGTGGTACTGAACAAAGTTGGAACTCCTTCCACCGCAGGGGTATAAAGATGAGACCTGTTACCCCAGTTGGGATTCTAGCGGCTAAACTCGAAAGTCTAGTCCAGCAGGTAGAGTCTCAAGATGCGATCGATTCAGCTTTCAAGGCAGAATTACAACAAGCCTATGAGTTGGCAAATGGTCTCGATCCTTACCTGAACCTTTGTACCACAGCCGAATCTCCGGCATTAGCCACCTTAGTCAAGCGCACCCAATCAGAAGATTGGAGTAAGCGATTCTCCGACGGCGAGACAGTGCGCCACTTGGAACAAGAGATGCTCTCCGGCCATGTGGAAGGGCAAATGCTCAAATTTCTCGTCCATCTGACGAAGGCACAGCGCGTGCTGGAAATCGGGATGTTTACTGGCTACTCAGCACTAGCGATGGCTGAAGCCCTGCCGGTTGATGGAGAAGTGGTAGCCTGCGAAGTCGATGCTTACGTCGCTGAATTTGCCCAGAAGTGTTTCGACGAATCGACTGCTGGCCACAAAATATCAGTGAAGGTGGCACCGGCTTTAGAAACCATGAAACAATTGGCTGCTGCTGGAGAAGTGTTCGATTTAGTGTTTATCGATGCTGACAAAGGTGGATACACTGACTATCTCGACTTACTTCTGACGACTGGTTTGTTGGCGCCCAATGGCTTGATTTGTGCCGATAATACTCTGATGCAGGGACAGCCCTATTTGTCGGGTACTGCTACTGCTAACGGAGTTGCGATCGCTAAATTCAACCAGGCTCTGGTTGACGATCCGCGCGTAGAGCAGGTGTTAGTGCCATTGAGAGATGGGATTACCTTGATTCGGCGCGTTTAGAGCGTGTTTTCTTGTCCCGGATCTCCCCCTAGCCTCCCTTAATCAGGGCAGGGTGGGGGATTTAGGGATTTGATATAATTCATCTGCGTTTATCTGCGTTTATTTACCTGTATCTGCGGTCAAAAAAAAGATAATTTTGCAACCGCAGATGACAATGGATTCACGCGGATTCACGCCGATGAAGAGAAGAGGGATATGAATAATTCCGATCGCGAGTGCAGAGTCTGTCACCAAAATCGATATCACTCATCTGCGTTTATCTGCGTTTATCTACCCGTATCTGCGGTCAAAAAAAAGATAATTTTGCAACCGCAGATGACAATGGATTCACGCGGATTTACGCCGATGAAGAGAAGAGGGATATGAATAATTCCGATGAAGGGCGGATTTGATATTACGTTTAATTAGAGTGCCTACTTACTATAAAATTATGCTCGAAACAATTTCAGTTGCAGCGATGCCATCTGAACAGAAAATAAATGCGGGGAATCGGCGCTTCCAAACAGCACTTAAAACAATAGCAACTCTGACTTTGTTGCTATTAGTAATGCCCCTAAATCTAACTTTGACGATAATAGCCTTACTCAGAGCCATACTTACTAAACCGTTCCAGTCGCGATCGCCTACAGCCACTCCGCAAACGATTTTGATCAGTGGCGGTAAGATGACTAAGGCATTACAGCTAGCGCGATCGTTCCACAAGGCCGGTCATCGGGTAATTTTGGTTGAAACTGAGAAATACTGGCTGACAGGTCATCGTTACTCTTGGGCAGTCGATCGCTTTTATACAGTACCAAATCCCCAGACAGAGGAATACCCGCAAGCACTCTTAAAAATCGTCCAACAAGAGGGAGTTAATGTTTACGTGCCCGTTTGTAGTCCAGTCGCCAGTTACTACGATGCCGAAGTCCAAAGCGTACTTTCTCCCCACTGTACGGTAATGCACGTAGATGTCGAAATGCTGCAAAGATTGGATGATAAATATACATTTGCCGCCGCTGCGATCGCATTAGGGCTGCGAGTCCCGAAGTCTTACCTAATTACAAATCCCCAGCAAGTAATTGATTTTGACTTCACTGGTGCAAAGCGTCCATATATTATCAAAAGTATTCCCTACGATTCTATCCGCAGATTAGATCTCACTAAATTACCCTGCGAAACCCCAGCCGAAACTGCCACTTTTGTCAACTCTTTACCAATTTCCGAGAGTAAACCTTGGATTATGCAAGAGTATATTCCGGGACAAGAGTTCTGCACTCACAGTACCATCCGTGATGGTCATGTTCAGTTGCACTGTTGCTGTGAATCATCAGCATTTCAGGTAAACTACGAAAATGTCGATCGCCCGGATATCGAAAATTGGATTCGTCTGTTTGCCAAAAGTCTCAATTTGACTGGACAAGTTTCCTTTGATTTCATTCAGGCGGCGGATGATGGAGAGATTTATGCGATCGAATGTAATCCCCGCACCCATTCAGCTATCACGATGTTTTACAACCATCCCGATGTCGCCAAGGCTTATTTAGATCGCGACTCTTTACCACAAACTGTGCAGCCCTTGGCATCTAGCCGCCCGACTTACTGGATTTACCACGAAATTTGGCGATTGGTGACTAATTTGTCGTCGCCAAAGCTAGTTTCTGAGCGGTTACAAATTATTGTTCAAGGTAAAGATGCCATCTTCGATTGGAACGATCCATTACCATTTTTGATGGTGCATCATTGGCAAATCCCATTATTGTTATGGGGAAATTTGCAGAAGCCGAAAGAGTGGATTCGGATTGATTTTAATATTGGCAAACTTGTGGAAATAGGAGGAGATTGAGTATGTCAGTATTACGGGTTTTGCATTTAGTTGGATCGGCAGTCAGTGATTTTTACTGTGACTTGTCACGCCTTTACGCCCAAGATTGTTTGGAGAATACGGCTAATTCAGCACTGTATGAATTTCATATTGCCTATGTTTCTCCCGATCGCACCTGGCGTTTTCCGACATCTCTCGATAAAAGTGCGATCGAGGCCGCTCATCCCATGTCTTTAGCGGACGCTGTGCAGGTGCTGACCGACCTCCAGATTGATGTAATGATCCCCCAGATGTTTTGTATCCCAGGCATGACTCAATACCGCAGCTTGTTCGATCTGCTGAGTATTCCTTATGTGGGTAATCCCGCAGAGTTGATGGCGCTGGTGGCTGACAAAGCGAGGACTAAAGCAGTGGTAGCAGCCGCTGGGGTAAGTGTACCGTTGGGAGAAGTTGTCCGTGCGGGCGATCGAACTTTGATTGATTTCCCGATCGTACTTAAGCCAGTGAATAGTGATAATTCCATTGGAGTGGCTTTCGTGAAAAATGCTGCTGACTATGATGCAGCTTTGCAGAAAGCATTGACTCATTCAGATGAAGTGCTAGTAGAAAAATTCATTGAATTGGGTAGAGAAGTTCGCTGTGGAATCATCGTCAAAGCAGGCGAGTTAGTCTGTTTGCCACTAGAAGAATATGCTCTAGATGCCGATACAATGCCGATTCGGAGTTATGCCGATAAGCTGAAACAAAATGACGATGGCAGCTTGGGTTATGCCGCTAAAGATAGTACCAAATCGTGGATAGTTGACATCAGCGATTCGGCAACTGAGAGAGTTTGGGATATGGCCAGAAAATCTCATATAGCTTTGGGTTGTCGCGATTATAGTCTATTTGATTTTCGGATAGATCCGCAGGGAAAACCTTGGTTCTTGGAAGCGGGGCTTTACTGTTCTTTTGCTCAGAAAAGTGTACTTTCTGCGATGACGAAAGCATCGGGAACTTCTCTGGATACTTTTTTTGAAAGTATGTTGCAAAATGCTTTATGTAAAATCCCAAATAACTAAGGAATGATATAGAGGAGACGGCAATGCCGTGTCCCTACAGTATTATTGTGGGTAGGGACACGGCACTGCCGTCTCCTAATTTCTTGAGGTCGATCGACGCGATCGGTATTTTGATATTATGGACGCGAGACTATACCAAACTTCACTTCCTATGTCAAGGATTACGAACAACGTTGTCGTAAATCCTTGTGTAATATTTGAGCTTTCCGCATACTAATCGCTAGACAGAGGAAACCACAACATGATCCAAACCATATCGAAAACAATCACGTTTGATGAGTTCGTTGCCTGGTATCCAGAGAACTCTGTCCATAAGTACGAACTACACAATGGAGTAATTGTTGAAATGCCTTTAGGAACTGGCCGCCATTCCCGCGTTATAGGTTTAACCAGGGACGAAATCAGCGCAGAAATCAGGCGACTGAAATTGCCTTGCTTTATCCCCGGCGACTGCCTGCTCAAACCCGTCCGCAACGAGGCGGGCTACCTGCCAGACGCAGTTGTCCTAGACGAAGCAGCTCTCACAAAAGAACCGCGCTGGGATAGGGAATCCATCATCACGATGGGGTCTTCGGTGCGACTGGCTGTAGAGGTCGTCAGTACCAACTGGCGGGACGATTACCATCTCAAATTCGCCGACTACGAAGAAATGGGCATCCCCGAATACTGGATTGTGGACTACCTCGGTTTGGGCGGCCGCAAGTTCATCGGTACTCCCAAACAACCCACACTATCGGTTTGCCAGTTGGTTGACGGCGAGTATCAGGTAAAACAGTTTAAGGGCGATGACATAGTTGAATCGCTGGCTTTCCCAGAGTTGAGGTTGACTACCGAGGTGATTTTTCGAGCCGGTCTGCCTCCAACCGAGCCGAGCTAGAACGACTGGGGGGCGATCGGATATTAAAAGAATATCAAAAATTGTACTTTGTACATTGTGTAATCTTCTAGCTTTCCGCATACTAATCACCAGACAGAGGAAACCGCAACATGATCCAAACCATATCCAAAACAATCACGTTTGATGAGTTCGTTGCCTGGTATCCAGAGAACTCTGTCCATAAGTACGAACTACACAACGGAGTAATTGTTGAAATGCCTTTAGGAACCGGCGACCATTCGGAAGTTACGGGTTTTCTTTCCAGTGAAATCAATTTTGAAATCAGACGGCTGCAATTGCCTTACTTTATCCCTGGTGATTGCCTAATTAAACCCGTCCGTGACGAAGCAGGTTATCAACCAGACGTAATAGTCCTAGACAGAACCGCACTTGCAAACGAACCACGCTGGAAAAAAGAATCCGTCATCACGATGGGATCTTCGGTGCGATTGGCTGTAGAGGTTGTCAGTACGAACTGGCAAGATGATTACCTGGTTAAAGTAGCTGATTATGAAAGATTGGGTATCCCGGAATATTGGGTTGTGGATTATGCTGCTTTGGGCGGCAGACGCTTTATTGGTAATCCGAAACAACCTACTATCTCGGTTTATCAGTTGGTTGACGGGGAATATCAAATCAGCCAATTTCGGGGAAATGACATAGTTGAATCGCTGGCATTCCCAGAGTTGAAATTAACGGCAGAGAAGATTTTTCTTGCTGGTTTGCCGAACTAACCAAAGCTGTTATTCCTAGACTTTCTGGTGTGATATAATCTGAAAAAGTGCGATCGATATTTATAAAAATTTATACCGTGCCGTAATGACTACGCCGCCGAATCCGCTGACTCCGACTCCGACACCATCCCAATCGAGTCCAACTCCTGTAGTGCCATCTCCTCCAGTAAGTACGAAATTGGGTACATTCACGCAAAAGTTAGTGATGAATGTTTTAGAGGTTGTCGATCAGGTGTTATATGGGTTAATGGGTCAACTTGGGAGAACAGTTTTTGGGTCAATTCAGGATGCGATCGCGATCGGTATTCTTTTAAAACTTCCCGGTTTAATCGGTGAAATTATTATCGGTAAAGATTTTTCAGGTTTCGATATTTGTCTAAAAGAAAGCCCTTGGGGTGTATCTCGTTATGCTTGTTTCATTATTGTAGCTTCTGATTTTTTGTTGTGGATAGTTCTCGCAGGTCGAATTATTGGTAGATTTTGGGCAGATTTAAAAGATTTGAAAAATAATCCCTAGGAGATATTTGATATGACTTTAGTCAACCGGAAACAAATTAGTCTTTATGAAGAAGCTGAAGCTGGATTAAATTCTTTAGTCAAGCAAACGGCTCAAGTTGGTGTTGGTTTGTTGGGGATACTGTTGCTGACAGGAGGAAGTCCGCCAGCTTTGACAGTAGGGTTAAGTGTAGTTGGGGGAATTGCGTTTGTTGCTTGGAGCGAAGAGAAGCGACTGACTAAATTTTATGCGAGGCAGACTCAGCTAATACAGAATTCTGTCATTGCGAGTGAAACGAAGCAATCGCAACTCAAACATCATCCTGTCATTGCGAGTGGAACAAAGCAATCGCAAATTCCTAATACCAGTGAGTCTGAGCCGACTAAATTTGAGGGACGACAATCGCAACTTCCTAACTCTAGTGAGTCTGAATTGCTTGCAAATGACATCAAACAAATCCTTGAAGCAGATACAGATAATTTATCGGAATTGATGAAACAGGCTGGTCTAAATCCAGATAAAGATTTAGCAGGAGCTGATTTAAGTAGTGTTAAAGCAGTTGGCTGCAAATTGAGCCGATTCAATCTCAGTGGCGCTGACTTAGATAATACCGATTTGAGTCGTACCGATCTGAGTTTTGCGAACTTAAGCAATGCTAAACTAACAAACGTAAAACTTTGTCGCGCTGACTTAAGTGGTGCTGACTTGAGAAATGCTTTGCTAATGGATGCCGACTTGAGTTTTGCCGACTTAAGCGATGCGGACTTGAGCGGTGCCGATTTGATTAATGCTGACTTAAGCAATGCCAATTTAAGCAATGCCAATTTGCACAATGCTAATTTGACAGCGACCAACCTGAGTACCGCCAATTTGAGCGATGCTAACTTGAGCAGTGCCAACTTGAGTGATGCCGATTTGAGCAATGCCGATTTGAGCAATGCCGACTTGAGCAATGCCAATCTGAGCACTGCCAAAGTAGAAAGTTCTCGATTTGGTAACAATGCCGGACTATCTGAAGATGCAAAGTATGAACTACAAAACCGAGGTGCAATCTTCCCGCAAGATTTCCCGCAAGACGAACGGATACTTGAATACGAGCTATAATAGTTGGGTAACTTTGGGGTAAGTAAAAAACTAACATGAATCAAACTTCTACAGTTACGATCGCCAATACATCTTATAAAATCCTCGCAGAACTCTCTGCAAACTCTGGAAAATCAATCCAAGCAGTTCTCGAACAAGCGATCGAACAATACCGAAGACAACAGTTTTTAGAAGCAGCAAACCAAGCTTATATTGCTCTACGCAATAACTCCGAAGCTTGGCAAGAAGAACTTGAAGAACGATCGGTCTGGGATATTACTTTAGAGGATGGTTTAGAATGACCTCAGCAGCAAAACCATCACGCGGTGATATATGGCTGATTGACTTGAATCCAATACGAGGACGCGAGCAGTCTGGCAAGCGTCCCTGTCTGATAGTATCTGTAGATTCATTCAATCAGGGTGCTTCGGCATTAGTCGTTGTGCTGCCAGTTACATCTAAGGATAAGGGAATCCCCTGGCACGTTGAAGTTAACCCTCCAGAAGGAGGACTTAGACAGCGAAGTTTCATCAAATGTGAAGATGTACGCTCAATTAGTATAGAAAGACTTTTTGAACTGTGGGGCGCAGTTTCTCCAACAACATTAATGATGGTAGAGGAAAGACTGCGTATTCTTTTAAATTTATAGAGAATCATCATATAAAATAATTCTGTACTGTGATAGATTTCCAGCGCAGAAACTCCCAAAAATCCGGTTTATTTGGTTTTGATGCTGAATTCCCGGTTCAAATTCACGCAACCTTGCAATTTTAGAAATTGTGTGATACCATAAAACGTTCTTGAAAATAGCGCAACAGCAAATATTACTGCATGGCAACGAAGCCAACGATCGCATTTACTCACCTCGGTTGCGAAAAAAATCGCATTGATACCGAACACATGATTGGCTTGCTGGCTCAAGCAGGCTATGAAGTCGATTCTAATGAAGAATTAGCCGATTACGTCGTCGTCAATACTTGCAGTTTTATCCAAGCTGCGCGAGAAGAATCAGTCCGCACCCTGGTAGAATTGGCCGAAGCTAATAAGAAAGTAGTCATCACTGGCTGCATGGCACAGCATTTTCAGCAGCAATTGCTGGATGAATTGCCCGAAGCCGTCGCAATTGTCGGCACTGGTGATTATCATAAAATAGTCGATGTGATGCAAAGGGTCGAAAAGGGCGATCGAGTTTCCCTCGTCTCTAGTGAACCTACTTACATCGCTGACGAAACTACTCCTCGCTATCGCACAACATCGGAAGGTGTCGCTTATCTGCGAATAGCCGAAGGCTGTGACTACCGTTGCGCTTTTTGCATTATCCCGCACTTGCGCGGAAATCAGCGATCGCGCACCATAGAATCTATTGTCGCTGAAGCTAAGCAATTAGCCTCCGAAGGGGTAAAGGAAATTATCCTAATTTCTCAAATTACCACCAACTACGGCAAAGATATTTATGGCGAACCCAAACTAGCCGAATTACTCCGCGCTTTGGGCGAAGTAGATGTACCTTGGATTCGGATGCACTACGCCTATCCTACAGGTTTGACTCCGCAAGTTGTGGCGGCAATCTGCGAAACTCACAACGTTTTGCCATACTTGGATTTACCTCTACAACACTCGCACCCGGAAATTCTGCGGGCGATGAATCGGCCTTTCCAAGCTGGGATCAATGATGCCATAGTCGATCGCCTGAAAGCATCAATTCCTGGTGCCGTGATGCGGACAACTTTTATAGTCGGCTTCCCTGGCGAAACAGACGAACACGCAGCACACTTGCTGGAATTTGTCAAGCGCCACGAATTCGATCACGTCGGAGTATTCACATTTTCCGCCGAAGAAGGCACCCCAGCCTACAGCTTGCCAAATCAACTCCCAGCAGAAAAAATGGAAATTTGGCGAAATGCAGTTATGGCGGCACAACAACCTATATCATTAAAAAAGAATCAAGAATCTGTCGGTCAGGTAGTTGATGTCCTGATAGAACAAGAACAACCAGAGACAGGTGAGTTGATTGGTAGATCCGCCCGGTTCTCCCCAGAAGTAGACGGACTCGTCTATGTGACAGGAGAAGCACGGCTGGGATCGATCGTACCTGTGAAAATTACAGACGCAGATTTCTACGACCTTCATGGTCAAGTAGAAATCGCTCGAACTGTCTCGTTAGCTAAAGCAGTATCAGCCCCCCGCTAGGAGCGTAGCCTCGCGTCGGGATGAGTGCCAGTGAGTTGACGATTCCACTCCCGCGAGTCGAATTCCAAGCCGTGCTGTGGAACAGCGACGGGGTGGATGAGGAAACGAGCAATTCTTCTGATAAAATTGGTACATCTTGACCACCAATGCCGTAAGCGAAAACCAAGCTCATAGGTACGTGTTGCCAGAAAAAGTATGGGTCTTGGAAGGACTCCTGCCCGGGCGAGGCAATGTAAGACCAATAGAATTACGGAGTTCTGGCGGCTGTTGCCAATGAATTGGGAAGCCCGTGCTCTACCGCAGGTCAGCGTCGGGTAGTTCACTGTTTTGTTTCTGAATGTAAAGAGTTATGCTAATATAAAGTCAGAAACCAGCGGGGAGAATTTGAGATTGCTTCGCCGTCCGCCCTACACCACAACGGTATCCCGAAAGAGTGTTGAGATGGATAGGCGGTAACGGTAGTCCAAAAACGGATAGAAGCCGCCGACGCCAGGAGTAGAGAGATTAAAATTTTAGACGCTAGTTCAAGCTGCCAGATTCATCTGTGGAGTAAATCTAAAATCTAAAATCTAAAATCTAAAATCGACTGACGGTCGCTACATACCCTGTTGAATCCCGCAGGCGACGGATTGCGGGATAGCGCCTGAACCAACAAAACTGTAACTACTATATATGTAGTAAAGTGGGGCTGGTCATCATCCTCACTATAAAATGCCCTAGAGAGAAAGCTTGCAAGTACCTCAAAGGAAGTCCAATGTACTGTTTAAAGAATGTTGGAAGCCGATAACCCCACCGCTGGCGGTTGGTATCGGTGATGTCAGAAAATCAAAGACGGCTGTCGAATCGGTAAATTAGTCACCATCGACGGAGCTGCCCTATACTCGATTGCTATTTGAAAAGGTGCGCGCAGGCGCAGCACCATACAGAACTCACAATGAGTTCCTGCCCTAGAGCAGAAATCCGCATCCGAGTTGGGCAACTTAGAAGGCTAAGACTCGTTATTAGGAGAATTAATGAATTTATTGTTTGAAGGTTTGGGTCTTTCCGAAGAACTCGTTCTCCATCTGGAAACACTCGGCTTTACAGAACCTACTCCCATCCAAGTACAAGCAATTCCGCACCTGCTAGCAGGCCGCGACGTTGTGGGTCAAGCTCAAACTGGAACGGGCAAAACGGCAGCATTCTCGTTGCCCATCTTGGAGCGGATTGATTTAGATCTAACTGCGGTGCAAGCATTGGTGCTCACACCGACTCGTGAATTGGCCATGCAGGTAACTGAAGCCATCCGCGATTTGAGCGGTATCAGCAGCGACGGCCCGGTAAAAGTCGGTCGCTCTCTGCAAGTTCTGACCGTGTACGGCGGTCAATCGATCGATCGCCAAATGCAGCGTTTGAAGCGCGGCGTTCACATTGTTGTCGGTACACCCGGACGCATATTGGATATGCTCAGCCGCGGCAGCCTGAAACTCGACAAGGTACAGTGGCTGGTTTTGGATGAAGCTGACGAAATGCTGAGCATGGGCTTTATCCAAGATGTGGAAAGAATCTTGGATGCTGCACCAAAAGACCGTCAAACGGCATTTTTCTCGGCGACGATGGAAGCTTCTATTCGGAAATTGGTAGCGCGGCATTTGCGGAACCCAGTCAACGTCACCGTAGAACAACCAAAAGCAACGCCGAAACGCATCAGCCAAGGCGTGTATATGGTTCCCCGCGGCTGGTCTAAGGCAAGAGCTTTGCAGCCAATCCTAGAAATGGAAGACCCGGAATCGGCGCTGATTTTTGTGCGGACTCGGCAGTCGGCGGCGGAACTTACTAGCCAACTGCAAGCAGCAGGCCACAGCGTTGACGAATATCACGGTAATTTGAATCAGGCACAGCGGGAACGTTTGCTGCATCGGTTCCGCCAATGTCAAGTCCGCTGGGTAGTGGCGACTGATATTGCTGCGCGGGGTTTGGATGTGGATCACTTGACTCACGTTATTAACTACGATTTGCCCGATAGCGTAGAAAGCTACGTTCACCGGATCGGACGCACGGGCCGGGCCGGCCGCGAAGGAACTGCGATCACGCTGATTCAACCAGTGGATCGCCGCAAATTGCGCTTGATTGAACGCCACGTGCGATCGAGCTTGACTGTACGAAACATTCCGACACGGGCACAAATTGAAGCTCGTCAGTTGGAAAAGATGCAGGGTAAAGTTCGCGAAGCTTTGGCTGGCGAACGAATGGCATCTTTCTTGCCTCTGGTGTCTCAGTTGTCCGAGGAATACGACTCCCATGCGATCGCCGCAGCAGCTTTGCAAATGGCCTTCGATCAAAGCCGTCCGGCTTGGATGGGCGCGGATTACGCTCAACAAGAAGATCCCCCTATTGGTGGAGAAAACAGCGTCAAGCCAATCTTGATCAAGAAGCGGGCTAAGACTGGCGCGCCGACTAATTCAGTCGGTTCGAGCGTTCCTGCTCCCGTTCCCCAGAACAGCTAATTAGTAGGGTGCGCGCTGCGCGCCTTATTTTCTAACTGGTAGGGTGCGAAATTCGCACCTTATTTTTTTATGTGTGGAATTAATCTATAGGTACGTTGTTGCGCTTCAGCGCTCTTTCATAGATATAAAGAGCGCTGAAGCGCAACTACGTACCTAGACTGCACGCGATCCTAAATACTTGTTTTGAGCAAACCTGAAAATCCTCTGAAGCAAGAAGGACTCTTCGTCCGAACGATCGAACTTCTAGACGTTGATTTTTGGAAGGTTGTGTAGTATTTTAGTTGAGCTGCGTGCCGACAATAATCTTTTGCACGCGATCGCCCTTCAGTTCCAAAACCAAATTAGAAGCCTTTTGGTCGTTGCTGTAAGTCAACCGACTCACTCCACCCTGCACGGATTGCGAGCTGTAACCGTAAGTTTTAAGGACTTTTTGACTTTTATCTCCTACCTTAATACTACTCGTTGTTACGTACTTGGGATTCGTAGTAGAAATTAAATAAACTTTGCCATTCCAGGCTGCTACCGTCAATTTCGAGTAGGTTAGCGTGCGAATCTTGCCACCCATAGCCTTGCTACCCGGTTTAGTTTCATCCCGCTGCGGTTTGCCCAACTTGCGTTTAGCCTCTTCTACAGACATCCCCAAACGAACTGGGCCAATCCCCAAGCGCGAATAGTCGATCGCCGCCGGCTTTTGTGTGGCGTTCAACATACTTTCTAGAGCCACAACAGTTTGATTCATACCCACAACAGGGCGAATTAAAGCAGCAAATCCGAAGCTCGAAATTGCGATATTGAGCATGATGCCAGCAACGGCTGTTGTCACAAACAATCTTACCATTTTTTTATACCTTTATTTTGCAGTTTATTCCTGCAATACCCTGTTATATCCGGATAAATACTAATGATTGCGGGCGAATACAATTCGCTCCTAAACAGGCAAAGTCCGCCTGCGAGGACTCAAGCAGTAAGGATATTCATCCCCAAAAATATAACATAGAGAAACCCGGTTTCAGCAGGGGGCGTACCCCCGTGTTCGTCTTGATTCGGGGTTTCTGAATACCAACACCATTTTACGTTTAATTAGCGCGAATACTTCATCACCGGAATGGGTGTGATATCCTAACAAAAGCCCTTTCTCCATAAAATTTGCAATTTAGATGACCGCCATAGATTCCACTAAACACCAGAAATCTAAAGCCCTGAAACCGGGCAGCCGCCGCCCCGCTAAAGAACTTTGCAGCGAGTGCGGTTTGTGCGATACATATTATATCCATTATGTCAAGGAAGCTTGCGCTTTCTTAACTCAGCATATCGCAGAACTGGAAGAGGAGATTCACGGGCGATCGCGCAATCTCGACAATCCCGACGATTGGTACTTCGGCGTCAGTCAAAATATGATGGCGGCTAAGAAAAAAGAACCAATAGAAGGCGCTCAGTGGACGGGAATTGTCAGCTCAATTGCGATCGAAATGCTGGAAAAAGGCATTGTTGAAGGTGTTGTCTGCGTTCAAAATACCAAAGAAGACCGCTTTCAACCGATGCCTATAATTGCGAGAAATCGCGAAGAAATTCTCGCTGCAAAAGTCAACAAGCCAACTCTATCTCCCAACCTTTCAGTGTTGGAACAAATCGAGAAGTCGGGGATGAAACGGCTGTTAGTAATTGGCGTCGGCTGTCAAATTCAAGCATTGCGTACAGTCGAGAAACAACTCGGTTTAGAAAAGCTCTACGTTCTCGGAACTCCCTGTGTAGATAATGTTAGCCGCGCGGGCTTACAGAAATTCCTAGACACGACTAGCCGTTCTCCTGAAACGGTGGTATCTTACGAGTTTATGCAAGACTTTAACGTTCACTTCAAACACGAAGATGGTTCTACGGAAAAAGTGCCATTTTTCGGATTGAATACAAAAGAATTGAAAGATGTGTTTGCTCCTTCTTGTTTGAGCTGTTTTGATTACGTTAATTCCTTAGCAGATTTAGTGGTGGGCTACATGGGCGCACCTTTTGGCTGGCAGTGGATTGTGGTACGAAATGATACCGGACAAGAAATGTTAGACTTGGTAATGGATCAGCTAAACACTCAGCCGGTGATGTCTCAGGGAAACAGAAAAGAGGCTGTTCAACAAAGTATTCCGGCTTACGAGAAAGGTGTGACTTTGCCGATGTGGGCGGCGAAGTTGATGGGGGTTTTTATTGAAAGAATTGGGCCGAAGGGTTTGGAATATGCCCGTTTTTCAATTGATTCTCATTTCACTCGCAATTATCTGTATGTGAAGCGGAATCACCCGGAGAAATTGGAGGCTCATGTGCCGGAATATGCTAAGCGAATTGTGGGGCAGTATAAGTTGCCAGAGGTTTAAGCTGGTAGGGTGCATGATATTATGCCCTGTTAATTACTATTAATAAAAAATGTTTGTAGTGAGGACTTTAGTCCTCGGATGGATGCGGACTAAAGTCCTCACTACAAACCAGTTTTTTTGTGGTAGCTAACTGACGCGCACTACTCCTTGGGCGATTGAAATTATGCAACTCCAAAGCCTGTATATTCGCGCGCGTAAGTTGGCTGAAGTCCTAGCACAATATCCTCTTTGGGTATTCCCATTTCTACCAATTCGTCAGCAATCTGCCTGTCTGTTTGATTTCGCTGAATCCAGATTTTGCCATTTTTAATATCCAAATGAAACACACAGTTATACACGCGGCGGTGTGTGTCCCATCCTAAATCGATGACAAGATAGCGATCTTTTTCTTTGTCAAAAATTGTTTCTACTTCAATTTCTCCGTTAATTGGTGCTATCTTGCTGTCTTCAATTAGCAGCTTTTGAATGCACTGACGGTAATGCTCTAGTCGATCCATTTGACTATTGCCTCCTGAGTTGATTTTAAATAGATATGTAAACTTGTAGGGTGCGTCAGCTAGAAGCTGCTGGATGATTCAACAAATAATCCTACTGACGCACCCTACGAGTCTACGCCTGAGCCGTCAGCTCCTTGCAGTAAACTATTTTGTCATGGCCTGCTTTGTAGAAGTCGCGAATCCGCGCTTCTTCGTCGTAACCGCACTTGCGGTAGAACGATCGCACGCGATCGAACTCCGGGAGTCCCGACGTTTCCACCAGCAACACGCGCCCGCTCCGCGCCATCAAGGTTTGTTCCATGTAGCGCAGCAATGTCGCACCGCGTCCTTGTCCCTGGCGATCGGGTAAGATGGCGATTAATTGCAAGTTCCACGTGCGATCGGTCATTGGTTCGAGCTCGCAGTAGGCGACACCCACGGGCCCGCCGTCGTCATCGGTAATCCAGAAGCGATCGCCATCGTTGTTAGTGGCGAAGTAATCGGCTAGCACATTCCTACAAATCAGCAGCGTGTTCCTTCAACTCGTTCAAAGAAACGTATTCCAAAGTTAAGACATGAGTCGCCGACAAAACCACAAGTGGCGCACATCCAGCATCCATTGCTTCCTTCCAGCGCGAAGCACACAAACACCAACAATCCCCTGGCTTCAATCCCGGAAATTTAAAATCGGGAACCGGGGTACTCAAATCGTTTCCCATTCTTTTGGTGTACTTCAAAAACTCTTCTGTCACTTTTGCACAAACGGTGTGAGCCCCTAAATCTCCGCCACCCGTATTGCATTTTCCGTCCCGATAATAGCCTGTCATGGGCGATGTGCAGCAAGTTTCTAATTTTGTTCCCAGCACATTTGTCGCTTCCGTAACCATCGCAACTCCTCCACACAACTCTGCGATCTAATTTTACACAAAAGGTGGTTTTTTATATATCTTTTTCCATTGCAAAGTTAATAAATTTTTGTCCTCTCCGCTCTACTTCTTGTTTTCTAATCAGAATAAATCCCTGGGTTTCAAAAAAAAGTCGAGCTGTAATGCTGGCTTCGGTAAATAACTTTCTAAGTCCTAACTCTTTGGCTTTTAACTCGATTTGTGTTAAAATTAGCGTCCCAACTCCTTGTCTTTGAAAGTCTTTGTGACAGTAAAAGCGATCGATATGGCCGTTGATTTCTAATTCTCCAAAACCTGCGATTGTATCGCCCTCTGCTGCTACGAAGGTAAATTTACTGCTTAAACTTTGCATCCACTTTTGAATGTCGGTATCTGCTGGCGCCCAAGCATCTACTTGGGCTGTTGTGTAATCGCGGATATTTACTTCGTGCACGGTGTCGTAAAATAGTTTGACAATTTTTTCAGTGTCGCCGATTTCGTAGGTTCGTACTTTCATGAGATTTAAGGTGCAGATTCCCACGATCGATTCGGGGCTTTTATGTGGAGATTGATGGCGGGGTGTTTTGGATTTCTGGCTCAAATCGCCGCGACAAATTGACTCCAAAGATAATTTTACTGCACCCCTTGACAAGCTCTGGTAGTCTGTGCAACATTAATTATAACAACTGTTCGATATACTTATATTTTCCAATATCAGCCGTCAAAAGCTTTTTGTGTATTCGTTTATACTATATCGGATGTTCGATATAGGAATATTTGGTCGATCGCCCTTAAATCTCCGATAACCTAGGATCTAGAATCAAAAATCTGAAGATCGATCCATGCCAAAAATAGTTGACCGCGAATTGTACCGCAAAGAATTACTGAACAAAAGTTTTGAGCTTTTTGCCGAAAAAGGCTATTCCTCCGTCACAATGCGAGAAATTGCCTCAGGAATTGGAGTTTCTACAGGAACCCTTTACCACTATTTCCCGAGTAAAGAAAGTTTGTTCGAGCAGTTAATTGTATATTTGAGCTATGAAGATACAAAAGAAGAAGCACTGGCTGAGTTAGGAAATCCACCAACTCTCGGAGAAAAAGTTGAACAACTGATGAATTATCTCAGCGGAATTGAAGATTATATGCTGAAGAATCTGTTAATTACCTTCGAGTTTTGCCACCAAAAGACTCGCAAAGAGATTGATAGCAATCAAGCACTCCAGCTAGCAGGAAAGCGTTATGAAGAGGCACTCATTTGCTACCTGGGTATCTCCGATCCAGCGCTCGCTAAATTTGTCATTTGTTATATTGACGGTTTGGTGGCAAGAAGATTTTATCAAGGCGAAAGGATATCTTTTACAGAACAAGCGAATGTATTAAAAAATATATTACTCGCTTATTTAGAAAAAAAACAATCGCACATTTAGGAGGAATATGAATTTTCAATTTTTCATCAAGCCTAAAAATCCATTGGTAATGGGATTGGTAGTTGCTGGCGCTGCTATTAGCATCGGTACAACTTTTTACGGTATTTCTCAGTTTGGATCTTTAGCTAAAAATGCTGAACCTTTACCCGTAGAAACACCGCCGCCCAGGAAAATCACGGCTTTGGGAAGACTGGAACCGCTGGGGGAAGTGATTCGCTTGGGGGTGTCGCAGGCGTTGGATGGCGATCGCGTGGCGAAGCTTTTAGTCAAAGAGGGCGATCGCGTGAAAGCAGGGCAGTCGATCGCAATTTTGGATGCGGGCGATCGGCTAAAATCTGCTTTAGACGAAGCCAAAGAAAAAGTCAAAGTTGCTGAAGCCAGTTTAGCAAAGGTAAAAGCCGGGGCAAAGTCGGGAGAACTTGCAGCACAATCTGCGACAATTGGCAAGCTAGAAGCCCAATTGCAAGGAAACCAGGCGGCACAACAAGCAACAGTCGATCGCATTCAAGCGCAATGGAAAGGAGAAAAAACCGCACAGCAAGCAACCATCAGCAGAATAACCGCACAATGGCAAGGAGAAAGAAAAGTACAAACAGCCACAATTAGTCGCATAACTGCACAATGGCAAGGAGAAAAAACAGCACAAACAGCAGCAATTAACAAATTAAAAGCCGAGTCAAATAATGCCCAAACCGAATACCTGCGGCACAAAGAACTTGTTACCGAAGGCGCAATTTCTAACTCCGTCATGGACAGCAAACGACTGTCATTAGAAACAAGTCGCCAGGAACTTAAAGAAGCCGAAGCAAATCTCAGCCGCATCAACAGTACGGCCAAGCAGCAGCTTAAAGAAGGCGAAGCAAATCTCACCCGAATTAACAGTACAGGAATCCAGCAACTCAACGAAGCAGAAGCAAATCTTGCCAGAATTAACAGTACAGCAATCCAGCAGTTAGCAGAAGCAGAAGCAACACTTAAGCGCATCAAAAATAGTGGCAGCGAAGAACTAAAAGAAGCCCAAGCAACTCTCGACAAAATAGGCGAAGTGCGCCCGGTAGATATCCAAGCAGCCCAAACCGAAATCAACAGCGCCATCGCCCAAGTCAAGCGCGCCGAAACCGAATTAAATCAAGCTTACATCCGCACTCCCAACGCCGGAAAAATCCTCAAGATTCACACCCGCGCCGGGGAAAAAATTAGTGATGACGGCATTGCAGACGTAGGAGAAACTCAGCAAATGGTAGTCGTTGCCGAAGTTTACCAAACCGACATCAGCAAAATCAAGGTTGGGCAAAAAGCAGGTGTTACCAGCCAAGCATTTTCAGGAGAATTGCCGGGAACTGTTAAAGAAATCGGCTTAAAAGTCAGCAAGCAAAACGTGTTTAGCAACCAGCCAGGAGAAAACTTGGACAGCCGAGTTGTGGAGGTGAAAATTCACCTGAATCCTGAAGCTAGCAAAAAAGTTGCGGGATTGACAAATTTGCAGGTACAAGTAGCAATTCAAAATTAGGGAGATTGAGAAACATGGGAGAATTGGGGCCAGATCCAAACCGACCGTATCCGATGGTAGACCAGCGCCGGGTTTGCTTTATCAAAAACTTTATTAAATCGCCCAATATTATTGTCGGCGATTACTCTTACTACGACGATCCGATCGACCCGGAAAATTTCGATAGAAACGTACTTTACAATTACGGGAGTGATAAATTAATTATTGGTAAATTTTGTGCGATCGCCACCAACGTCAAATTCATCATGAACGGTGCAAATCACAAACTCGATGGCATTTCTACCTATCCATTTCCAGTCTTTGGGAACGGCTGGGAAACAGCTATGAATCTATTAATCGAACTACCAACTAAAGGCGATACAATTATTGGTAATGATGTTTGGATAGGTTACGAATCGGTGATTATGCCGGGAGTTAAAATCGGCGACGGTGCAATTATTGCTGCTAAATCTGTTGTAGTAAAAGATGTTCCCGCTTACACCGTTGTCGGCGGAAATCCCGCTGGTTTAATTAAGCAGCGTTTCAGCGATGCTGAGGTGGCGCAATTATTACAAATGCGCTGGTGGGATTGGGAAGTTGACAAGATTTCGCGCCATATTAACTTAATTATGCAATCCGATATTCAAGCGCTGAGTAATGCCGATCAGACTTAGGCAATCGCCGACAAAGAAACCGGATTTTTTACCGATATTAAAGGCTGCGATGCAATATCTTCGCAAAAAACCCGGTTTCTGCCCACCGGATGAGCCCAATTACCGCACTCGCCGACAAAGAAACCGGGTTTTTACCGAAATTAAAGGCTACGATGCAATATCTTCGTAAAAAACCCGGTTTCTGCCCACCGGATTATCCCAATTCCCAATTCCCAATTCCCAATTCCCAATTCCCAATTCCCCAAATATTATGTTTCGCAAAACACCCCTTGCTTGGTTGCAAGTAACCAGAGAAAAAACCCGCCTCGCTGTTGCTATCGCCGGAATTGCCTTTGCAGATATTCTGATTTTTGTGCAACTCGGCTTTCAAGATGCACTCTTCGATTCTGCTGTTAAGCCGCACGAAAGTTTACAGACAGATTTAGTGTTAATCAATCCTCAATTTGAAACTTTTGCTGCGGTAAAACAGTTCAAAAGAGAGCGACTTTATCAAGCACAAGGAGTCGCGGGAGTCAAGTCTGTCACTTCTTTATATATTGGGATGGGACAGTGGCGAAATCCCACAAACCGCACTACGCGAGGAATTTTAATTTTTGGCATAGATCCTGGCAACACAACATTTATTTTGCCAGATGTCAATCAGAATTTGGCTCAACTTCAAAAGTTCAATAATGTGTTATTTGACCAAGCTTCTAGACCTGAGTATGGGGAAATTGCCAATATTTTTAATACACAATCTACCCTCGAAACTGAACTTAACAAACGAAATATTCAAGTAGGAGGAGTATTTACTCTCGGTACTTCTTTCGTGGCTGATGGCAATGTCATTGCTAGCGATTCTACTTTCATGAATTTATTTCCAGAACGCAAACCAGATGAAATTGATGTGGGTTTAATTCAGTTGCAACCGGGGGCTGACATCCTCAAAGTTCAATCAATGTTGAAAGCTATTTTGCCGGATGATGTGAAAGTTCTGACTTTAGCAGAATTTGCGGAAATTGAAAAGGCTTATTGGGGAAATGCTACTCCGATTGGTTTTATTTTTGGATTTGGTACGATTATCGGATTCATTGTTGGTTTGATTATTGTTTACCAAATTTTGTATTCAGATGTTTCCGATCACTTGGCTGAGTACGCGACTTTAAAAGCTATGGGATATAGCGATCGCTATTTAGTCGGAGTTTTAGTTCAGGAAGCTTTGTTATTAGCTATTTTGGGTTTTATGCCGGGAATTGTTTTGGCTAACGGACTGTATTCCCTAGCGCAGTCTGCTACATTGCTGCCAATTGCAATGACAACAAATCGAGCGACTACTGTGTTGGGTTTGACGATTGTGATGTGTACTGGTTCTGGGGCGCTGGCTTTGCGGAAATTGCGATCGGCCGATCCGGCAGATATTTTCTAAGCTGTTGTGGCATTTTAATTTAATTTTTGGGCGGGCTAGAAGCCCACCCCACAAGAGATGGAAGAAACAGGATTGCCAAAATTAAATGTGTACCAGCTTAGAACCAAACAAAATACCTCCATTAATTGTGGCACGGGCGTCTCGCCCGTGACTTATAGAAAAAACACAAAAAATCACCATGCAAACCCTAAACTCTCCCGCCAACTTCGACGAAACCATAACAAATCAAGCTGTAATATCTGTCAAAAATCTCAACCATTACTTCGGTAAAGGTTCCCTGAAAAAACAAGCTTTATTTGATATTAATCTCGATATCAACTCTGGGGAAATCGTAATTATGACGGGGCCTTCTGGTTCGGGTAAAACAACTTTACTGACGATGTTAGGCGGCCTGCGTTCGGCTCAAGAAGGGAGTCTCAATATTCTGGGGGAAGAAATACGCGGCGCTAGTAAGAATCAGTTAACTAAGTTGAGAAAGCAAATTGGTTATATTTTTCAAGCGCATAACTTGATGACGTTTTTGACGGCTAAGCAAAATGTGCGGATGTCTTTGGAATTACATAAGGAAATGCTAAATCAGAATATGGATGCTTTGTCAATATCCATGTTGGAAGCTGTTGGTTTGGGAGAACGGGCTAATTATTACCCAGAAAATCTGTCGGGAGGACAAAAACAAAGGGTGGCGATCGCCCGGGCGTTAGTCAGTCGGCCTAAAATAGTCTTAGCTGATGAACCTACGGCGGCTTTGGACAAACAATCCGGGCGAGATGTGGTGGAGATCATGCAGACACTAGCAAAGGAACAAGGTTGTACGATTTTGCTAGTGACGCACGACAATCGGATTCTCGATATTGCCGATCGCATTATCTACATGGAAGACGGACGTTTAGTGACAAATTTAGCCGATCGACCTTAATCAGATGTCAACAAATCTCTTACAAAAGTTCTTTTTATCAAATTTTGGGACGGGCAAGATGCCCATCCCACAATATTTTCTTTTATTGTGGGATGGGCATCTTGCCCGTCCTAATTATTTTTGTAAGATATTCGCTACTTGGCCGGGCCCACGGCCTCGATCGCATCTTCAAGCGCGATCGACACATGAGTCCAATGAGTACCCCCTTGACAAAAAGCCACATAGGGTTCCCGCAGAGGCCCGTCTGCTGAAAACTCCGAGGTGCTGCCATCAATAAAAGTACCACCAGCCATCACCAACTGACTTTCGTACCCCGGCATCGGCCCCGGTACCGGGTCTAAATACGAACCGACTGGGGAATTTTGCTGCACCGCCCGACAGAAAGCAATTAACTTATCAGCAGAACCGAATTCGATCGCCTGAATTACATCCCTGCGCCTCGCCAAAGGAATCGGATTCACCCGATAACCCAACTTATAAAAAACATAAGCCGTCAAATGATTACCCTTCATCGCCTCGCCCACAAACCCCGGGGCCATGAACAAACCCTGAAACAGCAAGCGGTTCAAATCAAAAGTCGCGCCCCCGCTGCTGCCGATTCCCGGCGCTGTCAAGCGACAAGTTGCCGCCTCCACCAGATCGGCCCTCCCGGCCACGTAACCACCCGCAGGGACGATCGTACCCCCCGGATTTTTGATTAAAGAACCCGCCATCAGATCTGCACCCACAGCAGTAGGTTCGCAATCATCAACAAACTCGCCGTAACAATTATCAACAAAGCAAATTGTGTTACGATTCTGATGTTTGACTAGATCGACGATTTTTTTAATCTCAGAAATAGACAGACTCGATCGCCAAGAATAACCGCAAGAGCGCTGGATCAAAACCAGGCGAGTTTTTGTTGAAATAGCAGAGCTCAGTGCCCGCCAATCCACAGTTCCTTCGCGAGTTAGAGGCAACTCACGGTAGCTAATGCCGAACTCAATAAGTGAACCTTGACCTTGCCCCCGCAAGCCGATCACTTCTTCTAAAGTATCGTAGGGAGAACCAGCAACTGCCAACATTTCGTCACCAGGACGTAGGATGCCAAACAGAGCACAGGCGATCGCGTGAGTACCCGAAACAAACTGTACCCGCACCGCTGCCGCCTCGGCCCCTACCACTTCGGCAAACACCCCGTCCAAAGTCTCCCGCCCTAAATCATCGTGGCCGTAACCCGTAACACCTGCAAAATGGTGGACTCCAACCCGGTGGCTGCGAAAAGCTTTTAAGACTCGTTGAAGATTTTGCTTGACTGTCGCGTCAATACCAGAAAAAATCTGAAAGAGTGCCTGTTCTGCTTCCTGTAGCCGTGAAACGCTATTCATCTATACCTCGCTCACCATTTGCGTGCGCGCTGCTGATTATCGCGTAAATGCGGCCCCTAGTTTGTAAACATAATATCTTCATGACGATTGCAACTTCCAAAAAAACTTCTCCTGATTGGCCTGTTGTAGGCTTTATGGCCTTTCTGCACACCGGCGCTCTATTTGCTTTGCTGCCGGGTAATTTTAGCTGGTCTGCTGTCGGCCTAGCAGTATTCCTGCACTGGGTAACAGGTGGTTTAGGAATTACTCTCGGATTTCACCGCCTCGTTACCCACCGTAGTTTTCAAACACCGAAATGGCTAGAGTATTTTCTAGTTATTTGCGGTACTCTGTCCTGTGAAGGCGGCCCGATCGACTGGGTAGGAATGCACCGGTTACACCACATCCATTCCGACACCGAAGAAGATCCCCACGATTCTAATCAAGGCTTCTGGTGGAGCCACATGGGTTGGATGATCTCAGATTTGCCGATGAGAGTTCAAATCCCCCGCTTTACAAAAGACATTGGCGACGACCCAGTATACAAGTTTCTCCAAGCATATTTTATCCCCATCCAAGTTGTCTTCGGTGTGTTGCTTTATTTATTAGGTGGCTGGTCTTTCGTGGTTTGGGGAGTGTTTATGCGGATTGTGGTGGTGTTCCACTGCACTTGGCTGGTTAACAGCGCTACCCACAAATTCGGCTACCGCACCTATGAGTCGGGCGATGGCTCTACTAACTGCTGGTGGGTTGCTGTCCTCACCTACGGCGAAGGTTGGCACAACAACCACCACGCCTTCCAATACTCTGCTCGTCACGGTCTCCAATGGTGGGAAATCGACATCACTTGGATGACAATTCAACTGCTGGAATCGCTGGGTTTAGCTACCAAAGTGAAGTTAGCAGAAAAATAGGGCGATCGGCAATTTAGTCATTGGTTGTCGGTCATCAGTTCTGGACTAATGGCTCGTGACCAATGCCTAATCCTGTTTTTGCGATCGCTAAAGGTTGGGTTGAACTGAGATTGAATCATCTTGTGCGATCGACCCAACCAAAACCATAATCAGTTATAATAGATTTGGGAAGAAAAATTTTTGTTTGGCAGCCAAAAGTTTTATTTTCAAAATTAAACCGTAAATTTTTCAAGTTTCATCCTAAATCTATAATTCATTCATTTTTGATTCGTTTGGGCAAGTGTGCACCAAAAAAGTTTACTGCTCAATCCAAACTATTATGCGTGAATCCCGGTCAGCATCTCATCACTAATCAAAAAAAGAATGACAATAGCAACGCAAGAAAAACTCCAATACAATTGGAAGCACGTTATTAGTTTAGCAGGACTGCATATCGGCGCTTTGTTCGCACTGCTACCCAGTAACTTCAACTGGACAGCAGTTGGTTTAACAGTATTCATGCACTGGATCACCGGCGGTTTGGGAATAACTCTCGGATGGCATCGTATGCTCACCCACCGCAGTTTTCAGGCACCAAAATTCGTAGAATACTTTCTAGCATTTTGCGGAGCCCTGGCCTGTCAAGGAGGAATAATTGATTGGGTTGGGCTGCACCGTTTGCACCACACCCACTCTGACCAAAATGCGATCGACCCTCACAATGCCCAAAAGGGTTTTTGGTGGAGTCACCTCGGCTGGATGCTATATAAAGGCCCGGCTCACGCTGAAATTCCCCGCTGTACAAAAGACATTGCCAGCGATCCATTTTACCGATTTTTGCAAAACTACTTTCTCCCGATGCAAATCGTCTTTGGCGTGTTGCTTTACTTCGTAGCAGGCTGGTCATTTGTAGTTTGGGTAATCTTTGCCCGCTTAGTTTTGGTATATCACTGCACTTGGTTTGTGAACAGTGCAACTCACAAATTTGGCTACCGCACTTACGAAACCGAAGATAGTTCTACTAACTGTTGGTGGGTTGCAGTTTTGACTTACGGGGAAGGCTGGCACAACAACCACCACGCTTATCAATACTCTGCCCGTCACGGTATGCAGTGGTGGGAATTTGACTTTACTTGGGTAACAATTCAAGTCTTGGAAGCATTAGGTTTGGCTAGTAAGGTGAAATTACCACCTTCCCGAGCGGAAGGTTAGTTATTGTAGGGTGCGTCAGGTGTGAATTTGACTATACGCAGATTAAGAATTTTCCACGCTAAACACCTGACGGTTAGTTAGCACCCCCCTTAGGAATGAGAATTAAATAACTTACAATTTTTATTGTTCTTGTGGGATGGGCGTCCCGCCCATCCCACAAATATGTGTAAATTATTTAATTTTCATTCCTTAGTAACGTCGTTGCTTGCGATCGTCAATCGGCGTGGTGCACTTTGAAAACTTCTAAGGAAACCGATCCTTAACGCGGATTAACGCAAATATTTTGTAAATGCTATAAGGTGCGTCGCTCGCTCGATTGTCGATATTGAGTTAGAAATTTTCTGTGGCGACACACCCTACGACTACGACTGTCAACTGTCAACTGTCAACTGTCAACTGTCAACTGTCAACTGACTAATGAGCCTGTTTTTGGTCGCCCTTGCCGCGCAAATATTCCGCTAAAAACGCCAATCCTCCCGAACCGACTATCAACAGCACGCTCAGAGCATTAATATCAGGTTTCACCCCAGTCCGAATCCGGCTAAAAATTTCCATTGGTAGAGTTGTAGTCCCGCTACCTGCGGTAAAACTCGCAATCAAAAAATCGTCCATGCTGAGTACAAAAGATAGCAGACAACCAGAAACAATTCCAGGTATTAATTGAGGTAGCAAAACCTGAATAAAAGCTTCAACAGGCGTTGCACCCAAATCCAAGGCAGCTTCTTCTAAATAAGGGTTTAAATCTGCCAATCTAGTAGAAACAGCTAGAGCGATGTAAGCCAGACAAAACACAACGTGGGCAGCGACAATTGTCCACAAACTCAGAGGAATAGCGAGTGCGGCTAAGAATACCAGAGTCGCAACCGCGCTGGCAATATCTGGAATAATAATCGGCAAGTAGGAAACTCCCTGATATAAACTTTTACCGGGAAAGCGATAGCGGGATAAACCAACTGCCATCAAAGTGCCGAGTACAGCGGAGATGGCAACTGCACAAACAGCAACTGTTAAACTGTTTCTCAGGGCAATTAAAATCCGCGTATCGCTAAATAATTTAACGTACCAATCTAAAGTAAATCCTTCCCAGCCGGCGCTAAAACGGGATTTGTTAAAGCTGTAAAATGTGAGTACCAAAATGGGCAGGTACATATAAAAAAACATCAAAACTGTAAATATTGCCTGCCAAGAAATCTTAAATTTAGGTTTTAAGTACATATCGGGTTGTATTTCCTCCTGTGGATTGTCGGCGGTATTTTCCATATCTCGTTAATCGGGAATTGGTAATTGGTAATTGGTAATCGGGGAATTGGGCATCGGGCATCGGCCAAACAGGGCATCGGCCAAACAGGGCATCGATTTGAAGAGAATTTGTAGCGACTAATTAATGACTAATAACTAATGACTGCTGTCAACTGTCAACTGTCAACTGTCAACTGTCAACTGTCAACTGTCAACTGTCAACTGTCAACTGACTAAACTGCATTACGATCGCCATATTTGAGTAAAAGAGCAATTCCGATACTCACTGCAAAAATTAATACCATACTCAGAGCCGAACCTAGCCCCCAATTTTGAGTCGCCCCCAAAAACTGATTGTAAATTAAACGAGCTGCCGTCATGCTCGAAGCTCCACCAAGCAACTCCGGATCGACAAAATCGCCCAAACAGCTAATAAATACTAGCAAAGAACCCGCTGCAATCCCCGGCATTGTCTGGGGTACTGTCACTTTCCAGAAAGTTTCTAGTGGATTCGCGCCCAAATCCTGAGATGCTTCTAGCAATCTGCGATCGAGCTTTTCCAAGGAAGCGTAGAGAATGGTTACGATATAGGGCAAATAGCTGTAAGCCATGCCGATTAGAACGGCGGAACTTTGATTTAACAATTCTAGAGGAGGGATGCCCAAAAGTCCCAGGAGCGAGTTGAGAACGCCCGTAGGACGCAGAATTGTAATCCAAGCATACGATCGCAACAGCGAAGAAGTCCACAGCGGCAACACAAAGCCCAATAACGTTAAATTCCGCCACTTGGGCGAGACATTGAGCGCGATCCAGTAAGCGACGGGAAATCCCAGCAGTAAACACAGAATAGTCGTTCCGGTGGCAAAAAAGAGCGATCGACCCATCACCTGCAAATTCAGCGGCTCAAACACCCGCAGGTAGTTGCCGATTCCCGAAGGATTTACCAAATCTCCCGGCTTAATATTCGGCACCAAGCTAAGTTGAAAAATCACCAGAGTTGGTATTACTAATAATAAAACCAGGAACAAGCCAGAAGGGCCGAGCAATGCCAGCGGGCCTGTCCACTTTGACCATGGGGGGACGCTTTCAGGCTTGACTGGAGCAGTGGGAGGAATCGGAGGGGGAGCTTTGGTAGAAACAGCCATAAATAATAGTTTGGATTTTTGAGCGGTAGGGGCGGGTTCACCAAAATCTTTAATTTCAAAGCCCGAATTCGTATAAACCCGCCCCCACCCAACGGTAAATCTAAATGTACCAGATCGACTTATTGTCGGAAAAATTGATGCGGGCGATCGACTGTGGGGGCGAGAGTCAGAGATTGTTGGTCAAATTTGCTCCTACAGGTTAGGGTTAACCAGCGGTTAATTTAGTCCAATAGCGATCGTACACTTCCATAAATTTCCCTACTGGAGCCACACCTTCGCAATTTTTCAAAACAGCTTCCGAAGGGAAAAGAAGCTCGTTTTCGCGAACTTCCGGCGTCAGCAAACTATAAGCATCTTCCGAAGGAGTTGAAAAACTGAGCCGTTCGACTAAAGAAGCAGCGACATCCGCTTGCAACATAAAGTTAATCCACTTATAAGCTGCATCTGGATTGGGAGCACCTTTGGGAATTACTAAAGTATCAGTCCACAGAGAAGAACCGCTTTTGGGCACGACATACTTCAATTTGTCGTTATCTGAAATGACTTCATTGGCATCAGAAGAATAGCACATGGCTAGCTTCAAATCCCCTGTCAGCATTTGCGGCCGCCAAGCGTCTGTCGTAAAAGATGCGATCGCAGGTTTGAGCTCCACCAGCTTTGCGTAAGCTTGTTTAACTTGATCTTGGTTCGTAGAATTCAGAGAATAGCCCAGCATTCGCAACGCAGCGCCCATGACTTCTCGAACATCGCTCGCTAGCGTCATTCGCCTTGCTAACTCTTTTTTGTGTTCCCACAAATAGCTCCAATCTTCAGGAGCTTCTTTGAGTTGTTCGCTGTTGTAAATCAAGCCTGTGGTTCCCCAGCTCAAAGGAACGCTGTAGCGGTTTCCTGGGTCGTATACAGGGTTTTGGAACTGTTTTTTTAGGCGATCGAGTCCGCCCAAAATCGAGTGGTCTAATTGGCTCAACAGCCCCAGTTCCGTCATCTGAACCACCATGTAGTCAGACGGGTAAATGATGCTGTAGGCGCGGCCGCCACCTGCTTGAACTCTCGCCAGCATCTCTTCGTTAGAGCTAAACACGTCGGCGACTACGCGAATGCCAGTTTTTTCAGCAAAGCGATCGAGCAAAGCTTTATCGGTATGATTGTACGTCTGCAAGCCGCCAGCCGCAACTGGAAAGGGCTAACCCGGAAATTGTCGCCGCCGAATTTTTTAGGAACTGACGGCGTGTAGAATTAGCCGGGAAAATCCTGGAAATTGGTAGATTTGTCGGAGGCACAGTTCTAATTGGGATTTTAGATTTGGGATTTAGGAATTAGCTGATTTTAGATGTTCGAGCAAACGCAGATAAACGCAGATTAATACTGATGCTATTAGATACTGGTTAGTTTTGTCCAGTAACGATCGTAAACATCTGCAAATTTTCCTAGGGGTGCCACGCCTTCGCAGTTTTCTAAAGTAGCCTCAGCAGGAAAAAGAATTTTGTTTTTGCGAACTTTTGGAGTCAGCAAATAAAAAGCATCTTCTAAAGGAGTTGCAAAACCTAATCGTTGGACTAGGGAAGCCGCAACATCAGCTTGCAGTATGAAATTAATCCATTTGTAAGCTGCGTCTGGATTGGGTGCTCCATTAGGAATTACTAAGGTGTCAGTCCACAGGGCAGATCCGCTTTTCGGCACAATATACCGAAATTTAGGGTTGTTTGCAATTACTTCATTGGCATCAGAAGAGTAGCACATTGCTACTTTCAACTCTCCTGTCAGCATTTGCGATCGCCAAGCATCTGTGGTAAAAGAAGCGATCGCCGATTTGAGTTCTTCTAATTTTTCATAGGCTTTTTTAACTTGTTGTTGGCTTGTAGAATTGAGAGAATAACCCAGCATCCGCAGCGTCGCGCCCATTACTTCTCTAACGTCGTTTAGCAGAGTCATTCGCCTTGCCAATTCCTGTTTGCGTTTCCACAAATAACTCCAATCTTCGGGAGGTTCTTTGAACTGTTCGCTGTTGTAAATCAATCCAGTTGTCCCCCAACTAAAAGGCACGCTGTAGCGGTTTCCGGGGTCGTAAACGGGGTTTTGGAACCGCTTTTTGAGCCGATCTAGTCCGCCAACGATCGATCGGTCTAATTGAGTTAGCATCCCGAGTTTTTTCATCTGCATCACCATGTAGTCTGACGGGTAAATGATGCTGTAGACCTGGGGAACACCGACTTTAAGTCTCGCCAGCATTGTTTCCGTGGAGTCTAACACGTCGGCGACTACGCGAATGCCGGTTTTTTCAGCAAAGCGATCGAGCAAAGCTTTATCGGTATAGCCCGCGATTGTACGTCTGCAAGCCGCCAGCCGCAACTGGAAAGGGCTAACCCGGAAATTGTCGCCGCCGAATTTTTTAGGAACTGACGGCGTGTAGAATTAGCCCTGCAAAACCTGGAAATTGGTAGATTAGTCGGAGGCACAGTTTGATTTTAGATTTTAGATTTTAGATTTTAGATTGGGGAATTGAGGATTGGGAATTGGGAATTGGGAATTGGGAATTGGTAATTGGGAATTCTTCCGATACTTTTTTGCTAACGTTTACTAACAAACACATAAGTTAAATCGCTAAACAGCTTTTCAACCAAGGCGTATCAACCAATGCCCGAAGGAAGATCCCACGAGCACCATTTAGATCTCGGTTCATCTGATTTCCATCAGAATCTTTGATCATTCTGCTACCACCAATCTTTTTGACTTCTCCAGTCCATGAAACAGTCTTTGAAGTGTAAGCTTCGTTGATAGAAGTTAAAGCAACTTTGCCTTGCTCCCAAGCTTTCCACTCTAGATGTTTTTTAAACTGGTAATGACTCAGAGTCAGCATTTGACGAACAGTTTTAGAGCGAATCTTGCGACGTGACTTGCTCACCATCTGAGACGACTCAAAGGATGGAATTAATATCACGTCAAAATTATCAACTAAAAACTTAGCAGTCTTGTGATGCAACTCTTTGACAAGATGTTGAATCTTAGACTTTAATCTGTCCGCTGCTTTCTTGAATCTTTTGCGTTGCGGGCTATTCGTTTTACTCATCCTTGAGATCAACTTGTCTAACCTGAAACACAACTTTTGGATCAAAAGATTAGAATCATTCCCAACCCATCCATAAGATGACTCAGAAAAGAAAGTCATGAACGTTCTAACACCGGGGTCTAAGGCAACCACGCGACCTTGGTTATCGGTCTGACGTGGTTGCACTTCTTCAGATACAACAATGTAATACTCGCCATAGGCAAGGGTCAATCGTCCATCACTGAAGCCTTTGGGTAATGCCTCTTTCAGCTTTGACTGACCCAATTTTGTCGGATAAATTCCTTTCGTCCCAATAGCAGACTTCGGAATATAAACAGACTGTTTTGTATCTTTTCGACTGCGAAACTTGCAGCTACAAATCTTGCCAGTTTTCTTGAAATCTACTTTGGCTTTTTTGACGGCACCACAAGCATCTTTAATGGCAATAGATTTAATTTGAAACGGTACAGGTTTTGCCCAATCAGGCAGCCCATTGAGTATTTCCGTTTTAATTGACATCCAATTGGCTTTAGTGCCTGGTTGCTGCAAGTATTTGATAGTTGCGTTGTAGACAAAACGACTAACTCCAAACCATTGTTTGAGCATTGCCTTTTGTTCAGGGCTTAGGAATAGTCGGATCTTCTTTGATTTTCTGGCTGTAGCTTCTAAGACCGTGCATTCGGCAACTAAACACGTGAAGGATGGCAAGAAGATCGGCTGTAAGTTCGGATTCGCTCGCGTGAACAGGATTTGAGAGAACCACGATTTCTCCACCGTTTTGTTTTGCCATGAACTCGAATAGTTCAAATCCGAATCTACACAATCTGTCTCTACAGGCAACAACAATCGTGAGCTGATCTGGGCGCATAAATCTGACCAGTAAGGCTTGCAGTCCTTTTCTTTTGAAATTGAGTCCAGAGCCGATGTCTTGGATGATTTCCGAGTCGGGGTATCGCTGTCGCATGAATTCGACTTGTCTAGCAAGATCGTCTTTTTGTTTGGTACTACTGACTCGGCAGTAGCAGATGATTGAGCAGATGCTTCCATCTTTTTGGTATGAGTCAACGTCGTAAAGGCGTTGCCCTGCTCCATTTTTGATTGATTTAATCTGCCCTTCATCTGCGTACTTCCTTAACGTGTTTGGATGCAGACCTAGAAATTCGACAGCCTTTCTAAGTGGTATGTATGCCATTCACCAAATATCACCCATCTAGTAGTGTATGTGAATGATTGTTAGAAAAATTGATACTGTGCGTCAACCCCTCTCCCCTCTCCCTTTCTCCCTTTCTCCCTTTCTCCCCCTCTCCATCGTTAGGATCGATCGCCCAAAGCGAGACAATCAGTAGTTCCCCAGTAAGCATAAATCGGCGTCTGCGGGTCTGGGAAAGAACCGCCCGTATTGGGTTGGCGCACCGTAATTTTATCGCCCGACGCCAATTCAACCACGTAATGAACGTGAGTGCCCATGTACATGATATTTTTGAGCCGCCCTTCAAAACAGTTAACCGACAATTCCGGCTGGTAGAGATTCAAATATACTTTTTCAGGCCGGACGCTAACCACCACAGAGTCACCGATGACACCATTCCACATATCCGACTGCTGAACGACTATTTTCAGATTGGCTGATGTGCGAACTGTAATAGTCGATCGGTCGATCGCCTCCACCGTACCAGAAAACAAATTCGTATCCCCAATAAAATCCGCCACAAAAGCCGTCTGCGGGCACTCATAAATTTCTTCAGGCGAACCAATTTGCTCAATCCTGCCCTCGTGCATCACCGCAATCCGGTTAGAAAGACTCATCGCCTCTTCTTGGTCGTGAGTCACCATCACAAAAGTCAAACCCAACTCTTGATGCAAATTCGACAATTCCAACTGCATCTGCTTCCGCAACTTCAAATCCAGAGCTCCCAGCGGTTCGTCCAGCAGCAGAACCGCCGGTCGATTTACCAGAGCTCTCGCCAAAGCCACCCGCTGCTGCTGGCCGCCCGACATTTGACCCGGAAACCTGTTGGCGAAAGATTCCATTTTCACCAATTGCAAAGCTTCCCGTACCCGTTCTTCTACTTCCGATTTCCCCAGCTTTTTAATCCGCAATCCAAAAGCGATATTGTCCCAGACATTCATGTGTCCGAACAGGGCGTAGCTTTGAAACACAGTATTTACCGGACGGCGGTAAGCTGGAGTATTGGTCATCGACTGGCCGCGAATCATCAATTCGCCCGCCGAGGGAGTCTCGAACCCAGCGATTAAGCGCAGCGTGGTAGTCTTACCGCAGCCGGAGGGCCCGAGAATGCTAAAAAATTCTCCTTGACGAATGCTGAGGTCAACTCCGCGGACTGCGGTTTCGCCATTAAATACCTTAAAGACCTTGCGGAGTTCAACGTCAAGCGCTGTATCCTTTGCTGTCGTACCTTGGTTGAGTGCTGTCTGAAACATATTCGCCCGTTCCTGGGGTAATGCACGCTATTTTAATACAGTTTAACTTTAGACTTTTCTGTATTTTAGGCGAGGAATGTTGGAATTGAGAGGTTTTAGAATTTGTTCTTTAGATTCTATCTCAGAGTGTTGCTGGGCAAGACCAAATCTGCTGTGTCCCGCACCAAATTCAATCCACCGATCATCTATTGATTTTCAGGATTTGGCGTGGGAGATGGCGTGGGAGAGGGTGTTTGCGGTTTCTCTGGTTTGGGCGCTTCTGCTTTTTTCCATTCAGACAAAGGTCGTTGGACGGCATTTTTAAAGTCAAACGGTACTAGCAGCACGGGCAAAGTTTCTGCCCCATTTTGAGGTGGGGCTTCCGCCGGGTTGGCTTGGGCGTACAAGAAGCGGCCGCTAAAGTCTGTTTTGCCTAAAACTAGGCGGTGAGTTTCCTGGTTGTCCAGCTTGACTGTGACTGTGGCTTGCGGTTGGTCGAGACCGAATTCTGGCAGTTGAGCGGCAGTAATATCTATTGTGCGATCGCTCTTTCCTGTTCCCAGCCTATCTAGCAAAAAATCCACCGATGCCTGACTCGCGTGTGCTTGCACCGGCAATTTCATTTCCCAGCTAGACTTACCTCCTTTACGAGCATAAACTCGTTCAAAAGTCAATATCTTTTCCGGAGTTTTGACTGTAAAGAATTGTACGCGATCGGACTTGAAAGTAAAAATTTTATGTTTTTCGTCCTTAGCCGCCTCCTGTTTTGGGGACACTTGCGTCTCGTACAAAGAAACCAACCCCGCCATGGTCAACGCAACAGCTATCAATATAAATGTATTTTTCTGCAATTTCATAATAATGAGGAATTCGGCATGGTCAGCAGTCATTAGTCATTAGTCAGCAGTCATTAGTCATTAGATTGTAGGGTGCGTCAGGCTTGAATATTTTGACACCGACTAATAATTTTTCCTCTGACGCACCTACGGGAATTAGTATCAGATTGTAGGGTGCGTCAGGCTTGAATATTTTGACACCGACTAATAATTTTTCCTCTGACGCACCTACGGGAATTAGCAATTGGTGGAAAAACAAGCAAGAAGCAAAGTAGTTATTGTAGGGTGCGTCAGGGTTAAATATTTTGATTTCAGACTAATAATTCCCCCCTGACGCACCCTACGGGAATTATGGATTAGGAATTGGAAATTGGGAATGGGTTGAAAAACAAGAAACAGGCAAATAAATCCGTTACATCCGTTAAATCCCGTACATTGCTCGTTGCCGAACTTGCTTCATAATTATCTTCTTTTCCACCAAATAGCGCCACCAACGCCCAGTCCCAGTAAAGGCCAAATCAGCCAAGCTAAAACCAACAATCCTACTTGGACATCATTCATGTTAATGCGGCGGTTGGTAGCTTTTTTCGGGCTGATAGAAAAGCTTTGCTGGTCTGGTTTGCTCAACCAACTCACTGAATTGAGAAACACGTCGCTATTGAGTTGTTGGTCAAACCAACCGTTAGTCACAAATTGAGATGTACCAATTACTACCATGCGCGATGTTTTTGTAGGAGTAGAAGGCACAGAAGGAGTTGTGCTTGGACTGGGAGATGCTGTGGGAGATGTTGTTGGTGTTGGTGTGGAAGATGTTGTTGGTGTTGGCGTGGGCGAACTTTCAGGAGATGCTGTGGGAGATGTTGTGGGTGTTGGTGTTGAGGAACTCTCCGGCGATGCTGTGGAAGATGCTGCCGGTATTGGCGAAATTGTCGGTACTGCTGGAGGGGTAGCTTCCTGGGAGACAATCACCGAGTAGCTGATTGGGGAAGCTGTCGGCGAGGTTGTTGGAGATGGAGAAGTTGTTGGTGATGGAGAAGTTGTTGGTAATGGGGAAGTTTTCGGCGATGGTGTCGGCGATGACGAAGTTGTCGGCGAAGTTGTCGGCGATGCTTGGGGTGAAGGCGATGTTGTCGGGGAAGTGGTCGGAGATGGCGATGTTTTCGGCGATGGCGATGTTTTCGGCGATGGCGATGTTGTTGGCGATGGCGAAGTTGTAGGAGATGGTGAAGTTGTCGCCGATGGCGAAGTTGTCGCCGATGGTTGGGGTGAAGGCGTGACTGGTGTTGGTGAGGCTGAGGGGTTTAACGGAGTGCTCTCAGAACCCGATCGCACCAAAGCCACACCTAATAATAACGGGCCTTGTCGATCGGTCTTCGGATCGAACTCCAATTTTTTAGTCGTCAAATCGCTTTCCGCCCAACTTTCCTGACTCGTCCAAATCAGCGGTTTTTCCTCTATCCCTACTACAGGCGAAGTTTCCAAAGCGCGTGCAAACGGATAAAATGAAATACCGCTACCGAAACTTTGAGTAATCGGATGTTCCCCGTAACGCCTGACTGTGGGAACCGTCGCGCCCAGGCCGAATCTTTGACCACTACCCGAAGCATCGATGGCCAAACGGGAGTCTAGTTTTACACCCCATTCTTGCAAAAATTTGTCTAATCCCGTATTAATTGCCGGGTCTACCATTAAGAATAAACTGCCACCGCGATCGAGATAAGCTTTTAGTGCTTTAATTTCTACATCCGAAAAAGGTTTATCCTGTCCAGGAACAATTAAAGCATCTGCATCTTCTGGAACTTCTTTGCGTTCGCTCAAATTCAGCGTTTGAGAGTTATAGTATTTATCTTTCAGAGCTTTTTCAGCTTGCTGAATTCCGCCTTGACCTTCTTTCAGCGGGCGAGCTCCTTTGCCTTGCAAAAAGTAAACTGTAGGAGTACGAGTGCTGAGAATTTCTTCTAAGCCATTTGTAAGTTTTATCTCCGAAAGACCTTGATTCGGGTCACTACCAAAAGCAGTACCACCTTTTTGCAGCACTTGTTTTTTTTCACCGGATTGCAAGTAAATTTCTCCGATGCTGGTAATACTAAACTCCCGGATTTTTCCCGGTTGGGCCTGGGGGTCAACAAACTCGTATTGAAACTTTTCGCCTCCCTCGCGTTTGTAACTTTGCAGCAATTCTTTAATTTGCGGATTTTGGATGGGGTCAAATACCCAAACCTTGACTGTTTGTTGCAGGTTTCGCAGGATTTGTTGAGTCTGGGGGGCGAGGGTAAATTGTTGGCTTTCGGTTAAGTCGATGCGGAGGGGATAGCGAAAGGCTATGAAGTTAATTACTCCCAGAATCACAAAGACAGCGAGGGTAGCAATCAGGGCGTTGGTACTCGCTTGAGTGGAACGTCGCCCCCAAAAGCCTTGTTCGTAAGTCAAGGATAGCAGCCAAAGTGCGATCGTCACTATTCCGGCAATAACTAAACCGACTGTCAGGGGTTCCCACGCTGCGGATACAAGTGCTGCTGTTACCCCCGCTGCGGTGAGGAGAGGGCCCAGCCAAAAAACGTATTTCCAATTTGTTTTGGTAATTTTCATAAGCTAAATATTGTTTGTGTGAGCAAATTCCGGTTCAAGAATGTTATTCTATATTGAATTAGTCTGCTCCAACCAGGCTGTTAAATCTGAGAGACTATTGAAATCCAGGACGGCATCTCCTAATTCTTCTAATTCCTGTAATCCTAATTGACGGATAGAGTTTTCTAGTTCCGGTTGGATTGTGCCTAAGCGTCGCACAAGTTGACGCAATATTAATGAGAGTTGAGCAGTTTTTGTCAGTTGTTCTCTTGCTACTTCTATCGCAATCTGCTGGTCTTGAATCCACTGTTCTTGGTTCTGCAACTCTTTTAATTCTTCTTGACTAAAATTGTCCTTCTTGGCAATTTTAAAAGCTTTCTGAATTTCGGGAACAGCACTCAGTGTTTCGGGGACTGTCTCCAGAATACTGGTATTTTGGAGAAAGTAAATCCATTGGTCGGCTCCTGTTTCTAATTGTGCTAATTCTTTACTGAATTTTGGCAGCTCCACAAATACTAATTCTATTTCAGTATCTGGACAATCAAATTTTTGCTCTTTTTCTTTGAAAACAAACCTAGTCATAAATTCAGGCTGATTTTCAAACATTTCAAAGTCGGCAATTTTCAAGGAAGTTACTGTTTTTAGTCTTTCATAGCGTTCTTCTCCTGTTAATTGCCCGCTGTAGGCTTTGGCAGCATTGTACAACACTCTTTTCTCGAAGGAAGGCACGTTGAGCAGTTGGATTTCAATCAGGGCGATTCTGCCACCGTTAATTGTGGCTTTGACATCTAGGTGTGTGTCTGGGACTCCAAAAGTTTTATTTCCCGGTTGGGAGTCGATTATTTCTAAGTCTTTAATGACAGGCTGTGCTTCATAAAGGATGGCGTTTAAAAAATTAATGAGGATGTATTTGCTGTCGCTGGAACCGAAGATCTTTTTGAACGCAAAGTCGATTTTGGGATTGATAAATCTCATTGTTTGATTTATTTGGTAGAATCATTTACCCTGAAAATATAACCGAATGTTGAAGGAAGAAGGAAGAGAGAAGAAGGAAGAGGGAAGAGGGAAGAAGGAAGAAGGAAGAGGGAAGAAGAAGGAATAAGTCAGTAGGCAGATTAATGCCCGATGCCCGATGCCCGATGCCCCATGCCCCATGCCCCATGCCCCATGCCCCATGCCCCATGCCCGTTGTTTTTAAGAACGCTGATATCGCAAAGCGTCGATCGACTGTGCTGTGAGAAATACTCCTAGAATGATGTAACTGGCAAAGATAATTATACTGCTAGTATCAAAAACTCCCTTGACAAGATTAGTGTAATGTGTTAGGAGTGAAAGCTGTCCTAATGCTGCTCCGAAGGGCCCGCCGATACCGACGGCGGCTGCATCGATTACCCACAGAAATAAGACTAGAGCGAAGGTGAGGATGGCGGATAAAATCGTGCTGTCTGTAAGGGATGAAATAAACATTCCGAGGGACAATATTCCGGCTGCTAGTAAGATTAGGCCGCCGTGTCCTAGCAGCACGACGCCGGGGGGTACGGGTGGGGTTGAGGAACTTAGGGCGATCGCCTCGCAGAAGAGCAGTGGCAGCAACATTGTGGTATAAAATGTTAAAACGCCGAGGAGTTTGCCGGTAGCAACGACCCAGTTGGTTAAGGGGGATGTGGCTAAAAGTTCTAAGGTGCCGCGCTTGCGTTCTTCTGCGTAAAGTCCCATGGAGAGTGCTGGTAATACGAACAGTGAAAGGGAACCCATGATTCGCAGAAAAAGTTGCAGGAATTCATAGGCTATGTCGATCGCAGGTTCGGTAATTCCCATTCTATCTCGCTGGGTGATTTGAGGAATTAGGCCGTCGGGGGCGAGGAGAATGGCGATTAAAAAGTAGCCGGTGATCAGCCAAAAGACTGCTGCGATAGCATAGGCAAATGGTGATGCAAAATAGCTTTGCAGTTCCTTGCGGTAAATGGCGATGATATTACTAATCATTACTAACATTTAGGAATTGGGAATGGTTCAACAGTTGACAGTTGACAGTTGACAGTTGACAGTTTGAAAGCTACTTCTACCTAGAAGGATGAGGATTGGAGTAATGAATAGTCTGATTTTAATTCCTCCGTCACTCGTGTTCCGGCTTTCAACCAATTATTTCTGGTAATTGGGTATTGGTAATTGCTTCATTCTGAGTCGCCTCCGGGTCGTGTTTCGCTGTCGTTGCTCTCTTGTTGCTTTCTTTCTATTTTTCGCTTTCTGTTGACAGGTGGTTGTTCTCCTTGAGAATCGCTACTCGGTTGTGCCCTTTTTTTAACTTGCCGATTTTTGACAACAGGTTCGGCTTTAGGTTCGCTCGACTCCAGGATTTCTGCAACAGGTTCTGCAACAGGTTCGGATTTTGGTTGAGGAAGCTCGATCGACTCTGCAATTTGGGTCACAGGTTCGCGAACAGGTTGGCTCGACTCTAGGATTTCTGCAACAGGTTCGGCTTTAGGTTCGATCGACTCTACGATTTCTGCAACAGGTTCTGCAACAGGTTCGCTCAACTCTACGATTTCTGCAACAGGTTCTGCAACAGGTTCGGATTTTGGTTGAGGAAGCTCCCTCGATTCTACGATTTGGGCCACAGGTTCGGATTTTGGTTCGCTCAACTCTACGATTTCTGCAACAGGTTCTGCAACAGGTTCGATCGACTCTACGATTTCTGCAACAGGTTCCAGTTGAGAAAGCTCGATCGACTCTACGATTTGGGCCACAGGTTCGGATTTTGGTTCGATCGACTCTACGATTTCTGCAACAGGTTCTGCAACAGGTTCGCTCAACTCTACGATTTCTGCAACAGGTTCGGATTTTGGTTGAGAAAGCTCGCTCGACTCTTGTCTTTCGACAATTTGCAGAAATTCTGCAACAGGTTGCATTTCTGGTTCTATATCATTGATTGTCTCTGATGTTTCTGCAAGTGTTTCGGATGCTGAGTGAGAATCATAAAGCGACTCTACTGTTTCCGCTTCTGGTTCTGATGCTGGCTCAGCAAGCTCGATCGACTCTGGGATTTGGGCCACTTCCCGATTGTCTACAATCGGTTCTGGTTGAGAATGTGCGATCGACTCCACTGTTTCTACAACTGGTTCTGATCCTGAATGAGAAGGTGCGATCGACTCTGGGATTTGGGCCACTTCCAGATTGTCTACAATCGGTTCTGGTTGAGAATGTGCGATCGACTCCACAGTTTCTACAACTGGTGATTCAGAATGTGCGATCGACTCTACAGTTTCTACAACTGGTTCTGATCCTGAATCAGAATGTGCGATCGACTCCACTGTTTCTACAACTGGTTCTGATCCTGAATCAGAATGTGCGATCGACTCCACTGTTTCTACAACTGGTTCTGATCCTGAATCAGAATGTGCGATCGACTCTACAGTTTCTACAACTGGTTCTGATACTGATTCAGCATCATAGAGCGACTCTTGCCTATCTGACTCTAGTGTTTCTAAAACTGGTTCGTCCGATACTGGATGAGCATCATAGAGAGATTCTAGTGTTTCTAAAACTGGTTCGTCGGATACTGGATGAGCATCATAGACAGATTCTTGCCTATCTGAAACTAGATTTTCCACAATCGGTGCTGATTCCGATTGATGAGAGTCGGCGATCGAGTCTTGAATTTCTGTCGCTGCTTGTAGATTGCGATCGACCTCGGGTTCGCTGTGAACCAGACTTTCTTCCGGTTTCTTTTGGGCCGCTGTCAGCCGTAAAAACACATCTTCCAAAGTAGCGCGATTGCGGCGCATTTCGCAGAGTCCGAATCCTGAGGCGATAATAGCTGCGGCGATTTCTCGTCCTGGTTCCACCTCCGATTCGCATTCTGCCCGCAGGCGGTAGCGACTGGCTAAAAATTGCTGGCTGGGAATCAATTCGATCGATCGAACTCCCCGCACATTTTCCAAAGAAGGCAACAGCAGACTGTTGAGCAAATCCGCCTCACCTTCGACTTCGACTTCGTAACCTTCCCCGGTGGCCAACTCTCCCATCAAACGTTCGGGAGTACCAGCGGCGACGATTTGACCGCGATTGATGATGGTGACGCGGCTGCAAGTCATGCTGACTTCCGGCAGAATGTGGGTAGAAAGGATAATAGTGTGTTCGCCTGCAAGACTTTTGATTAAGTTGCGGACTTCGATGATTTGTCGCGGGTCGAGGCCGACGGTTGGTTCGTCCAGGATAATGACGGGGGGATCGTGGACGATCGCCTGTGCAATACCAACTCGTTGCCGAAATCCTTTAGAAAGTTTGCGGATTAAAACTTTGCGTTTATCAACCAGGCCGCAGCGTTCGATCGCGGATGTGACACGTCGGGCGCGATCGCCTGCAGGGACTTGCTTGATCCGCGCCACAAAAAATAGAAACCCTTCCACGCTCATTTCTGGATAAAGCGGCGGGTTTTCCGGAAGATAGCCGATCCGCTGTCTGACAGCCATCGAATTTTCGTGAACGTCGAGGCCAGCGATCCGGGCGGTACCGCTGGATGCCGGCAAATATCCCGACAAAATCCGCATGGTTGTGGTTTTGCCGGCGCCGTTGGGCCCCAAAAACCCGAGTATTTCTCCTGCTTCGACCGAAAAAGACACGTCCGCGATCGCTGCGGTCGAACCGTAAGTTTTGCTTAAGTGTTCTACTTCAATCATTTGTCAAAGTCATGTCGATTTTAGGTTTGAGATTTGAGATTTGAGATTGACTCCGCCAACCACAGGTCGGACGCCTGTTCCACAACCACAGGTGGGTTAGAGCCGATTTCTCACATTAGCCTGCCAGAAACCCAATCTATCACAACTGATGATTGTACTTGGAAGCGGGACACTTGTTTTAGGTCGATCGTCTGGCGCCGGCTAGCGTTGAGCTTGCTGTTGCTGGTTGGAAAATTCTCACATAAAAACAGGCAAGATGCTTGTTCCACAAAGAAAAAAGTGAATTTTGTTGTGGTCATTCTCCCCGCTTTGGATCGTATGGCGGGCGATCGCGTTACAAGAGAACCGAAAAATCTGTCAAAGTACCGTCTTATGAATGATCGAAGCCAAGCATAATTTCACTTTAAAAAACCCATGCTACGAACAGTTAGTAAGCGATGCCTTCTTCTGCCCCGTCTTCTTCCACAGACTTCTTTCCAACCCCCAGCCTGCTAAACCCGACTTTTTCCAACTCAAGGGGGCTACAAAAGTGCCGACTTTTCTATACTGAAAAATTTGGGCTTCCCTGACATCATATGAATAGGTTAAGTTAATCAAGTGAAAAAGGGAGTTAATCAATGCGTTTTGGATTTTTGAGTTTTGGTTTGCTGGTTCTCTCAGGAGCGATAATTGCCGTAGATGTCGCACCTTCTTTAGCAGCAGCAAGCGCCCAAACAAACAGAGAGTTGTCACAGTCGCAGGCACAAGAGCGATCGCAGCAGCTAATTGCCTGTGGTTGCACTAGCAGAGGTTGTAGTAGCTGTAGCCGTCCTACTCGCGGTGGTCGTAGATAGGATAATTAGCAGCTATCGAGTGACTGCTGTTTTTAGATAGTTGAGGATTGGGCATAAAAGAATAGTCTTTTTTCAGTCCAATCCTCTGTTTGTAGAACTTAATTGGTAGATCGATTCACCAACAAACTTGCTTGCTGCTACTAAGGAACGAAAATTTAATAACTTACACATATTTGTGGGATGGGCCAGAAGAACCCGTCTTTTCTGGACGGGCTCTTCTGGCCCATCCCACAAGAACAATAAAAATTGTAAGTTATTTAATTCTCATTCCTAAGCTTTATTAACGGGGAATACTCCAAATCCTAACAGAACTATCTGGACTGCCACTGGCAAGAGTCTGCCCATCGGGGCTAAAAGCAACAGAATAAACCGAATTTGAATGTCCGGTGAGAGTTTGCAATAATTCGCCAGTATGCAGGTTCCAAAGTCTAATGGAGCTATCATAACTGCCGCTTGCCAGAGTTTTCCCATCCGGGCTGATAGCCAGACACCAAACCCAACTTAGATGTCCAGTAAGAGTGCGCTGCAATTCCCCTGTTTTCGGATTCCACAGTTTAATACTATTTTCAGCAATACGGCTAACTTCGTTCCAGCCACTACTGCTAACAAGGGTTTGACCGTCAGGACTAAAAGCGACAGACAAAACTTGCGCTGAATGTCCTTTAAGAGTGCGAATTAATTTCCTACTATTCAGACTCCACAACTTAATAGTCAGATCGTCACTGCCGCTAGCAAGGGTTTTGCCATCAGGATTAAAAGCGACCGAAGTAACGTTGTTAGTGTGTCCGTAAAAAGTATAAAGCAGCTCTCCTGTGTTAACACGCCACAGTTTGATTGTTTTGTCATGGCTGCTGCTAGCGATGGTCAGACCATCCGGGCTAAAAGCAATCGATCTAACATCGCTAGAATGACCTTTGAGAGCGCCCAAAAGCATCCCAGTATCTAGATTCCACAACTTAATTGTTGTGTCCTTCTCATTTTTCGCATCCTCCTCCAGTAGCGGCCCCGTAGCTAGCAATTTTCCATCCGGACTGATTGCAACCGACCAAAGCTTTGATGAAGCTCTAGATAGTTTTTTAATGACTTTCCCTGTACGCCAATTGTAAAGTTCGATCGGTTCATCGTAACTACCTCTGACAAGGGTCTGTCCGTCAGGGCTAAAAGCAACTGAGGTGACTGCATCAAATACTTCCGAACCTCCTTTCAAGGTGTTGATTAGAGAAAGATTTTTTAAAGGTGCAGGAGGTTGACCTTGTAAAGGAACAAATTTAGGTAAAATTAATACACTGACGCAGGCAAATGCTGTTATTCCAATTCCGACTAATGCTTTCTTAGTTTTAGCAAATGACTTCAGCCACTTTCTTTCAGTATTCAGCGGGCTAATTCCCTGTAACTCAGTCGGAGGAACTGCCGACAACCCTTCTTCACTAGGGCATTCAATCTTAGCTATAGCCTGTAAAATTGCTTCGGGATTTTTCGGTCTATTCTTCGGATAGAAAGCCATCAGCTCATCAATTAAATCTGCCAGCAATCCCGAAATTTGTGGTGCTTGATCTCGCCAAATCACCTCTTGATATAGCTCGTCTTCAAGGTCAGTTGGATTTTTTCCGGTTAAAAGAAAGACAAAAGTGCGTCCCAAGGCATAGAAATCGGATTGAGGCAGCGCTTTGCCTTTTATTTGCTCGAACGGAGCGTAGCCTTTGGTATATATCTTTGTAACTTCCCCCTCATTCTCGTCCGCAATTTTTGAAAGGTAAGTGTTTGTGATTATCCGCACTGCTCCAAAGTCGATTAACACCAGTTGACCGTCAGGTTTTAATATGATATTTGCTGGCTTAATATCTCGGTGAAAATAATGCTGCTGATGCAAGTAAGCTAGAATATTTACCAGTTGCTTTAACCAATTAATTGCTTGTTGTTGGCTGATGGGTTGATAATCTATCTGCTTTAGCCACTGCTGCAAATTATGACCGTAAATTTTATCCATCACTAGACAGTAAAGCGTGTTTCCTCCTTCTTGATAGAGAAAATATCCGTCGGGTTCTACTTTAGGAATTCCTGGATGATCTAGTCGTATTAAGACATGAGCCTCTCGCTCAAACAGGGATACTGCTATTTGTTTTTCCTGCAAGTTTGAACAATTCTCAAAATGCAGAACTTTGAGAATTTTTGGCATCCCTTGATCCTCAACAATATCAAAGATTTTGCCAAATCCTCCGCGAGTATCCAAATCTAACTCTTGCACAATACGATAGCGATTTTGAAGTATCAATCCAGGCTGAAGCATGGCAAATAAAATATGCTTTATTTCAACTCTTCGGACAGTTTTCGATCGCCAACCGTAGAATCAGGGTTTCAGGGCGATCGAGAACGAGGGGAACGCTAACAAAGCACACTATAGGCTTTCGGGAAAATCAAGGATTTCAGACTACGACCTAAAAATTGTTATTTGTTACATACAATAATGATTAATAACATATTTCCTAATTACAGGCTGTAGCCTAAACAAGTCTTGACCGATTTCGGTTTCGATCAGCGATCGCCAACTTAATGACTCCAAAGCATTCATTAATGTTGAGCTAGATATATCTGACGAAATCTCCGATCGCAATTGATTAAAGTCAACAGATTTGTTAAGTATAGCTAATTGACACATTACTTTTATTTCTAAATCAGTTACACGTTCAAACATCTGGGATAAAACTACCTCTATTTGACCTCCTATAAAAATCGTACCTGTTCTGAGAAAATCAGAAGTTTTACCAGCAAATAAAGTGATAATTGTTGCTGAAATCATCCATAGTGCTAAAGGATTTCCTTCGTACCTTTCAATAAAATCATTCCATTCTTTTTCTTTTACTAACCCTCGTTCGAGAAGAATTTGCTGTGCGGGTTCATTTTTCAAGCCACTCACTTTATGAGAGCGAACAAGGCGAGTTCGATTTTCTAATAATGAAATGTCGATAGATTTTTCTGAAGTTGTCAATACCAAGCAGCTTTTATGGTTCAATTCACCTACTTTTTTGAAAAATCTACCGTAATCCTGATATCCGTCTCGATATCTGCCAGCCAACAAACCTGTTTCCATAATTGTCTCGACTCCATCAATTATTACCAAACATCGGTGCGCGTTTAAACACTCGATCGCTCGCGAGATGGCATCAGAGGGTGTTTCTGGTAAATTTGTTTCCTCTTGGCTACAGATAAATCGGATGATGTCTTTGAGGACGGTATGTATGGGTGGAGTGCGATCGAGACTTCGCCAGATAATGAAATCAAAATCATTTTGAATTTCTTGTGCCAGTTTGACAGACAGAGACGTTTTGCCAATTCCCCCCATGCCCAACAGTGCCACCAGCCGACAGCGGTCTGTTACAATCCACTGCTTCAGTGCGGTCAATTCTTCTGTACGTCCGTAGAAAACAGAGACATCAGGGGCTTCCCCCCAATCTTGTCGAGAACGGGCGATCGCTGATTCTGGCAATTTTTCGGGCAGCGGAAGAGTTGGTGAGGAGCGATCGTCTTCTGCAAGTATATTCTTAAAGCTTTTTTTCCTAACCTCTTTCCCCAGTGCAGATGACAGCAGTTGCCAGAATTCGGAACCTAACTCCTTAGCATAACTCAGGTTGCAGTTACATTCACTGGAAATTTGCTCGTAAGTCTTATCTTCTAATACCTTACGAAATATGTTTTTTTGCAGATCGGTTGGGGATCTCCCCGTCCGAGCATGAAAAGACGCCTCTGCAAGTTCTAACGCAGTGTCAACGTTCATATTTGGGAGTTATGCAAAAATCATACTTCAGTATAACCCATTTTCCGATCGTCCTACTTTTTCCAACTCTTGCCGACCAACTCAGCCAAAAGCGACTTTTATCGACAAAATTGAGCTGTGAAACAACCCACTTTACCAGACTGAAAAATTATTGGTTTTGAAACAACATAGTAAATGTCAAGTCAATCGATGAAAACAGGAGTAACGATTGTGCCTTTACCGACAACCGACCAACAGTGGGATTTACAAAGTGGAGATGGCTGGCAATTTGACGATAATTCCAGTACAGGTGGTAAGCTTACCAATATCAAAGAAGCCTCACCAGAAGTGAAACAACTCTCTAGGGAATTGTCTCAAAAACTGGTTGGATTCTCCGCCCCAATGAGTGCTGGTTATGCCTACGAATACAGCGGTGCTAATGGCAATCCCTACAATGGTAATAATGTCTCCCACGCTGGGATTGATTATGCAGTTGGTGCGAACATAAATGTCTCAGCGGTAGTTCCGGGAAAAATCATTAATGTTGTATCTTATGGTGCAACTGGGCAATTTGTGACTGTAGAAGGTAATGATGGAAAGCGCTGGATATATGGTCACATCCAAACCAGCAAGAGACCTGGAGATTCTGTGAATATTGGAGATCCGATCGTCGGTACAGTCAAAAACCAAGGTCGGAACACTCATCTCCACATAGAGGTTCAAACTGCACCTTTTGATTCCAGTATTATTGGTGGAATTCCCTATCAAACAAAAGGAAGTCGGAATTTTGTTCTAACCAATACAATGAGTCCACTTCAAGCCTACTCGGAGTCGAAAAATGGTGGCGGTGTTCCTGTAAACACAAAAAGGGGCACAGAAGGGGACGATCGCATTAGTGGAGGAGCCGGCAACGATACTTTAATCGGTTTGGGTGGCAATGATAGCCTGTACGGCGAAGCGGGCAATGATTCCCTCATTGGCGGCAATGGAAATGATTACCTTGACGGCTATGCCAGTTATGTCAGTCGCGAATTTGACACTTTAACGGGTGGAGCTGGTGCAGATACTTTTGTACTTGGCAATGCACGACAAGGAGTTTTCTATCAAGGTGACGGTAATGCAATTATTACAGATTATTCAACTCGAGATGACTACATCCAACTCAAAGGAAGCGCTAACGACTATCAGTTAATCCGTCAGGGTTCTGATACCATAATTTCCTTGAAAAACGCAGATAGGATTGGTATTGTTCAGGGGGTAACAGACTTGAGCTTAACTGCCCGAACGGGAAGAGTTGATTTCAAATTTGTCTGATGTTGAGTTTCTTGATTTCTTCTCACCATTAATATCGAAGGTAAAAGAGCGATCGCCCAAGATTTCATACAAGCGATCGCTTGTATGAAATCATCTTAAATCCTTGGCAACTTAGCCCTGATTTTTGACAACCTTAAATAGAGGTTCGTTTACTAGGAGGACTGTGATGGAGCGCATAAGTAAATTGACAGCAGCACTAGAACAATATTCCGATCGCACTCCCCAAGATGAACAACTATGTCAACTCATTTTAACTATTTGCTCGCAACCTCGCGATAGTTTGCAGCGTCGAAAATCAATGGAGCGATTGTTGCTGAAAGTGCAACGCTTGCCAAAATTGTCAAAAAGTTCTCATCCCTATTATTTAGAAGCGGTAAATAAAACTTGGGAATGGTTAGACAATAACCTTCACAATTTTCATCCCCGCAGTTCTCCGATTCGAGACAGTTTCGTGACTTGGATTAACGGTAATCTCCGGTATCGAATTAGAGATTTATACGCTGCAAAACCCAAAAATATGGTTTCCCTAGATGTTAGAGAACGCAGCCAATTTTACCACCCATGTTTGGGCAGTATTGACGCTTATATCGAACCGCTTGAAGCTGAGGAAAACAAAAGTTTAGCACGAAAGATCGCGCAATACATTAATCGAGATCCCGAAGCTAAACTGCGAAAGTGTTATCCTAAAAATCGTCCCGACTGCAACTGTCAAATTATTGCTAAAAAAATGTTTTTGCACCAGTCGCCAGAAAAACTAAGCGAGATCGCGCGACAGTTGAATATCAATACCCAAACCATTCACTCTTTTTGGAGGAGGAAGGGATTCCCAACAGTGCGATCGCTCGCCAGAGAAATTGCTCAAATAAACTCTGATATTATGTCCGGATAATTGGTTTTTGTCTGTGATAGTGACCTTCATTCTCTCTCTTTCCGAATGCGCACGGCCCCTTAACACTACAAAAAAACACAAGCCCCAATCTGGTATTCAGAAAGGATCTGGAGTTATGTAAAATAAACCAGGCATCGAGCTATTTTCTCAGGCAGTGACCCGCCAAATATCTTCGCCACCGCAGCGTTTAACAACCGAGTTCGGGATGGAATCGGAGTGGTGCCAC
>NZ_JAEQCF010000169.1:0-3781 GCF_020738625.1 Microcoleus sp. PH2017_09_SFU_O_A | reverse complement strand
GCAGGACTGAAGTCCTCACTACAAACCTTATACAATCTGTTCGTAGTGAGGACTTTTGTTCTCGGAAAAAGCAGGACTGAAGTCCTCACTACAAACCTTGTAAAATCTGTTCGTAGTGAGGACTTTTGTTCTCGGAAAAAGCAGGACTGAAGTCCTCACTACAAACCTGTTTTTTAGCCCGTATTCCGCATCCCGGCGGCAATACCATTAATCGTCAGCAGAGCTCCCCGCAACAACTCACCCTTGCTGTAACGCGAGTGAATCACACCGGGTACTCCGCCAGTACCATGTTGCCGCAATCGCTTCAGCAGTGAAACCTGCAACAAACCCAAAGGCACAATTGTGGCATTTCGTAATTGCACAGAACGCTGAAGCGATGGATCTCCATCCAACAAACTCTGGTGTCCGGTAATAGTTAAAACCAAATTACGAATCAAGTAGAATTCGGCAGCAATTTGCTCGAATAAAGCCTTAAATCGCTCTCTGTCTGCCGGTAACGCCAACTCCCGCACGTAGTGTTCTGCAATCTGCAAATCCACCTTCGATAATGTCATTTCTACCTTGGAAATTACCATTCTAAAAAACGGCCATTTCAAGTAAAAATACTGCAAAAGTTTCATGTGTTCTTCCGGTTCTTCCAGCAAATACTCTTGTAAAGCTGTGCCGACACCATACCAAGAAGGCAGCAAAAAGCGGCTTTGAGTCCAGCTAAACACCCACGGAATTGCTCGCAAACCGCTGATGTCTTTCTTCCCGCCGCGACGGGCTGGGCGAGAACTAATTTGCAACTGACTGATTTCTTGAATCGGGGTAACGTGGTGGAAGAAATCTACTAAATCTGGCTGTTCGTAGATTAAATTACGGTAGTGCGATCGCGATTTCGCCGATAACTCTTCCATAATCTCGTTCCAAGAGTCGATGCCATCGAAACCTGTATGCAGCAAACTAGCTTGAATTACCGCCGCCGCCACGGTTTCTAAATTGTAAAGCGCCAACTCCGGCAAAGAATATTTAGAAGCCAAAACCTCGCCTTGTTCGGTAATCTTAATTCGCCCGCTGATACTCTTTCCGGGCTGAGCCAAAATCGCTTTGTAAGCAGGCCCGCCGCCTCGCCCTACCGAACCGCCACGGCCGTGAAAAATTCGCAATTCTACTTCGTGCTTTTCCGCAACCATTTGCAAAGCTTTTTGAGCTTTGTGAATTTCCCAATTGCTGCTGAGGAAACCCGAATCTTTATTACTGTCCGAATAGCCCAGCATCACTTCTTGCAATTTGATTTTTCGGATTGGACAGTCTAGATTTTGTTCGCTTGGTTTGGCTGTTTCTTGGGCGTATCCTCCGGCTAATAAAGCCCGATAAACTGGCAGTTCAAATGCCTCCTGCATTACTTTTGGCGCTTTTTTCAAGTCTTCCACTGTTTCAAACAATGGGACTACTTGAATGCTGCTAATTCCGGTCGCTGGATCGTAAAGTCCTGATTCTTTTGCTAGCAACAAAACCGCCAGCATATCGCTGAGGTCGTGGGTCATGCTGATGACGTAGGTTTCGCAAATTTCCGGGCCGAACTCCTGGTGCATTTGCCGCAATATGCGGAAGGTATTAATTGTCTCGCAAGTTTTGGGAGAAAATGGCAATTCTGCGGGAATTAATGGGCGGCGAGTTTGCAGTTCTGTTGCTAGCCATATCACTCGATCGCCTTCAGACATTTCATTGTAAAGCTTGGGCAAAATTTGCAAGTATTCAGCAATTTCGCTCAAAGCGTCGGAGTGTACTGTTGACTCTTGGCGGATATCTAGGTAAGCCAAATTAAATCCGTAGATTTCTACTTGGCAGAGCAGATTTTCCAAGTCCCGACAGCTTAAACCGGTTTCGATTAAATTGTGCTCGATGAGCTGCAATTCGGTCAAAAACTCGGTTCCCGATCGATAAAGGCCGCTCATTCCGGGATGTTCCGACAAGGCTTCGCGCTCCCGTTGTAACTCGTCTCCTTTGTAGAGGCGCCAGTTGCGATCGCGCGTATTTTCCAGTCGCTGGAGTACGTAGGCGAGTTTCAACCGATAGGGCTCTTGACGGTAGCGGATCGCCCACTGCTCGTAAACCTCGGGAAATTCTGATTTGTCGCGATCGAGCGATTCGAGCAATTCTGGCAATACGTCGCTCCAGTGCAGCGACAAACTCAAAAGTTCGTTCAACCGCTTCACCGCATTGATGTACTTGCACAGCACTAAATGGCGTTGATAGCAAGCAGTTTGCCAAGTAACTTTTGGGGTGACAGAAGGATTCCCGTCTCTGTCGGAGCCCACCCAAGAACCGAACTTGCAAAAATTGTAACTAGGTGGTTTCAGGTAAGGGAAAGAAGCGTGCAGCGCTTGCTTTAAGCGTTGGTATAGCTCGGGAATAGCATCAAACAGCACTTCGTCGAAGTAGTGCAGGGTGTATTCCACCTCGTCAAGTACAGTCGGTTTGAACTGGTGCAGTTCGTCAGTGCGCCACCAAAGGCGAATTTCTTCCATGAGTTGCTCTTGGAGAGCCGCAGCTTCCCAGGAAGACACCGGGTAGGGGCTTTCTGAGTCGGCCCCGAGTACCTGAAATTTCTCGTCAACTTGGTCTAGCTTTTGGAGAATCTTCGCCATCCGCCGCTGCTTGGTGCGGATCGTGTTGCGGACAATTTCCGTCGGGTGGGCGGTGAATACTAAGCGGATGTCTAACTGATCGATCAAGCGCTGGATTTGCTGGCTGGGTACGTTCAAGCGCAGTAGCATCGGGAACAGTTGGTGAAATGTTCCGGCGTCTTTGGCGATCGCCTCGCTGCTGTCTACCTTGCTCAGAGCTGTTTGGGCCGGGCCTTCCCTGTGCCGCGGGCGATCGGGCGCATCCGTTGCTTGTCCCGGCAGCTTAGCAAACATCCGCCCGCCAGCATCGTTACTGCCAGTGTAAGCTAGCTGTTGGTCTCGCTGTTCGTAGTGCTGTTCGACAATGTTGATTAACTGAAAATATAGTGCAAAAGCACGAGCGGCGCGGATGGCGGCGTTGAGATCAAGCTTTTCGATTAGCTGTAGGACATTCGACTCGCGAAAGTGAGTGGCTTGTCCCTCGGCCGAATTGACCGATCGCATTTGTTGGAGCAAATCCACCAATTCCTGCCCGCACTCCTGTCGCAGCACCGATTCCCACAAGTCCTCTACTACTTTGAGGCGATTGCGTAGAAACAGGTCTGATTTTGAGTAAGGGGCAGAATGGGGAATAGATGGTGTATCAATAGCCTGTTCTGAAGACTGGAGGACTGAACTCATCGGGCTGTTCCTCAAATAGCTGCGGGTGTCTAGAAAATTGTATTGTTTAGTTTCACCTAAAACATTTTTATTTGCAGTCAAATTTGAGACATCTGATACAATTTGCGATTTGTGCTTGCGGATGACTCATGACGATCGTGCTTTGGAGCTCGGGGTCTCCCTTTCCTGGTGTTTTAAACTTCCCCGACCTGCTTGCGCGATCGGTCGGGGATTTCAGTAGCCCTAGAACGTGTTGCTCCAATGAGCAAGCAAGTCCTGAGCCTCCAGGCTGGTCTAAAAGCAGCCCCAATACAGAAATATTCTTAGCTCCATTCTCATCAGCATCACCAACCCAGCCACAATGACCACACCTAAACTTCTTGCCACTTCTGTATGATTCACCTCTAACGGGGTTAGGAACTGTAACTTAATTTATGGACAAAGCTACCCATCCTTGACTATTTGGGTAGCTTTTTGAGCAAATTGTGGCCGCACGAGACTATTTGCCC
>NZ_JAEQCF010000168.1:0-5710 GCF_020738625.1 Microcoleus sp. PH2017_09_SFU_O_A | reverse complement strand
TGGGGCGACTCGATACAGAAAAAACTTATCTTTAACCAAGCTTGAATATATTGATCGCTCCTGCTCTTGGTTGGCAATCAATTATTCAGCAAGCCCTATGGTACAGATTGGAATTCACAGAAGCGAAGTAATGCTCATCCTGATGAAATTGCTCGAGGATACACAAATTCTGAAGCTTTTCAGCAAAAAGGAATTAACATTCCTGGATGGACTTGGAAAACGCTTCTAATTATGGATCGCCCTGGTCAAGGCATACCAGATATCAATCAAAACACGAAAGTGTATACATTTTTGACACCTAATAAAACCGAACCATTTGCTAATTGGCCTCTTACTGGGCAGCCCATACCTCACCCCTTTAATGAAATTCAAGCTGAGCTAGGACTAACTGCGACTCTGCCGGATATCCAAAATGCAGTTGAATGGCGTAATCCTGCTACTTGGCAGCTCACAATTAAGCAGCTTGAAAAGCTGATTGATGGCAGAGGAGGTAGAAAGATAAACTTTTTGTCTAGTCTTCCTGATAACATTCGGACTTATCTCAAAGATCAGTTATATCCAATTATCTAAATTCTCTCAACCATCCTTCAAATCAGACGAAAAACTCATCTCTGATTTGAAGGATATATGTTAGGACCAACGATAACTTCTCCATTTGGTAAAATTGTATTGCGAAATCGGCCAGTTTGAGAGAAAAAGATTTTAGCACTAAGTAGATTAGCGTCTGTGAAATTGACACCATTCATATCCAATGTCAATAAATTAGCACCCTTTAAGTTGGCATAGCTTAAATCCGCAGAATCTAGACAAGAATTTTTAAGATTAGCACCGCTCAAATCAGTACCCCTAAAGTTAACATTCGTCAAGCAGGACTCTTGCAAATTGGCACCGCTTAAGTTAGCATTAGCTAAGTGGGCATTAGGCATAATGATGTTATGTAAATCGACACCTCTAAGGTCAGCCCGATATAAAACTATGCCCTCAAACCTTCTTTCTCCAGCAGCGTAGCGCCGAAGCAATTCCTGAGTTTCCATGACTCTAACTGGATCGCTTTTATGGCTACCATCTGGCATAATAGTATGACAAAATAACGCAGCGTCAGTGTTAATATTCTCCCATTTAGCAGCGCTAAAATTTGTGCCAATTAAGTTGGTATTAGACAGGTTTGCATTGTTTAAGTTAGCATTTTCCAAATTAGCATCGCTCAGGTCAGCATTCCATAAATTAACATTAGCCAGATTTGCATTGCTAAGATTTGCCCCTACTAAACAAACGCTACTCAAGTGAGCATTTTCAAGATTCGCGTTACTCAAATTAGCACCGCTCAGATCGCACCCCTTCAAAATACTTGAGTGTAAATCAGAGCCACTTAGGTCGATCTCAATTAGGTATTCATGCTCGATGAGAGTTCCTTCTAAATTGATCGAGGAATAGTCTCTCCATCCATCTTTATATAAATCGACCACCTCCCTACCAGCCATCTCTGGGTGATGGTTGTTGAGAGATAGAAGCGGAATAACTTCTTCGGCTTCTTCTTCCCATTCGAGATATTCTTCGTTATTCATAACCTTTTTCTGAAGATATTTACATATTAATAATAGCAGATCGTGAGCCAGACAAGATTACAATCGGAATCGTATCCTGACTGCTCAATGGAAGAATGGTACCTGGACTTGGAATGGAGGTAGTAAGGCTGGTTCTTCTGAGGAGTTTACTCTTCCTAATGACCGACCATCGGGCTGCTTTGGCTTGGTATGCGGGAACTGCTAATCTCAATGAAAGTCAGTTTCCTTCGGAGAATGGCGAAACAATTTACCGTCGCTTAGGTGATTTGGCTGAAAATAATATTGCTGATGTTACTAAGACTTGGTACACTCCTGAGCACACGAATGCCAGTTTAACTCATGGCGATACTAAAGCTCACGACCTTATTTTGATGGTGGGAAGAAGACTAAAAATGAGTTGGCTAACTTTGAGAATTATTTGAAGAATAATCGGGTTTCGGTGTTAGAAGATAATACTTACTCAGCTAGGATGCGGGGTGATTATGCGGTTCCTACTTTGTTTAATGGGAATTTTGATGCTGTAGCGGCTCAACTAGATTCGCAACCCATTCCTGGTTGGTCTTTGTACAATGGCGATAATAAGTCTGTGTTGCAAAGCTCCTTGGTGAATCGGAACAGCATTACTACTTTATCTAACCCTGTAGTAGGGTCTAATTCGGGTTCAATCAATTATGCTCTAAAATTAGGTACAGGCGACAGCATCACGCACAATCCCTTTGTCGTACCGGATTGGGGAAATTTACGATTTGATGTTTTTGCTCCCACTCAAAGCGGAACACTAAATGTCAAGCTTGAAACGATAGATGGACAAAGTAAAAATGTAATCATCAATCTGGCACAAGATGCAAACTTTCAAATTGATGCAGCCAACAACAATAACACCGAGTCTATTAAGAACATCTATTCAGACATTGAAAATAAGATTGGGTTTGGCAGAAAAGGATTTGAAACCTTCCAACTTAAGTTAAACCTCACTGATTTAGAAATAGCAGATTTCCGAGGAAAGTCAGCGAAAATAACTTTTTCTTTAGACGGCGGTGACTCCGTTTACATAGATAATGTTTTCTTCAAGAGCGAGCATCTCAAATTTGGTAATCCCACTCAAGCTAGATGGAATCCTAGCAACAGTACATATAAAAACAACTTGCTGCTTGAAAAACCACAGTACGCGGTTTCTTACAATGCTGATACTAAAATTGCCAACTGGGTTGGTTGGAAAGTAGACAAAACATGGGTGACAAGACCAAAAACACAGCCGGGAGAGTTACCCAATGGGTTAATAAAAAGACCTGAGTTTATAGCCGATCCCGATTTATTCGCTAGTGGCTTGTCTACCTATGATGGAAATATCTTTACGGGCTTAGGAATGGATCGAGGTCATTTGTCTCCTGACAGAGATAGAAGAAGACATCCCAAAGACCAATTAGCAACGTACTTAACAACCAATTTGATTGCCCAGTCAATGGATAATAATCGTTTCTTTGGAGACAGCGATAATCCAGATGAGACTTCTGCTTGGTTCAATATTGAAGATAAAGTGGTAGATGAAAGAGCCAATCAGGGGCAAGAGCTCTACATTTTTGCTGGGGCTATCGGCAACAATCCAAATACTCAAAAGAAAACGAATGTTCCTGAGTTGCTTGATGACCTTTTCAATGGAGAGTTGATCAATCAGGGAAATACAAGCCCTAGCAATTTGTCAAACCGACAAATTCACATCCCTAGATGGACGTGGAAAACAATCATGGCTGTGGAACAACCAGGAGTTGATGTTACTTCGTCAAACATAGAAGCTTTCGCATATATGACGCCTAACATAGCAGAACCAAATTGGAATAATGTATCCTTAGATGGGATTGCTAATCCGCTTAACAATGATATGTTTTCTCCCTTTTTGGACAGCGTTCGCAGTAACATAAAGAAAACGGATTGGAGGAACCCAGATACTTGGCGAGTTACTCTTCCAGAACTCACAAAGATTCTTAACGAACGTAACAAAGTTCGTAACTATGACTTTAAGTTTGATTTCCTGTCAAATCTGCCAGAAGATATTCAGTAAGCTCTGAAGAATCAAGGGAGATATTCTCCTCCTTCTTAACATTTTACTTCTGGGCTAAACGGAACTTGGCATTACAGGAGGAAGTTCCGTTTAGCCCAGAAGTAATCATACTCTCATAACTTTTTAGGATATTATTATAATCTCATACTTCCCTGTTAGTATTGCTACAGGAAGAGCGATACAGATTGGAAGTGAAACCAGAAATAAAAACTCCGTCATGGCGAATAACGTCCCAGTAGTTACAAGGGTCTTCGCCAAAGCCCCCAAGCTTCGCACCTTGTAAATTGACTCTAGTAAAATTAACCGAGCTTATGTCGCATCTACTACTGTTAAATTCTCTCAAGTCACAGTCAAAAAACCTACTGTATTGCAAATGACTTGAGGTGATTCTAGCTTCTGTAAAGTTACAGTACCAAAATTGAGCCGAACCCAACTCGCACCTATGCAAATTGAGTCGGCTCAAATTGACATAGTTAAATTGAGCATCACTCAAGTCGATATTTTGCAGTTCAACCCCGCTCAAGTCAGCATACTCTAAAATGATGTTTCTAAAATCTCGATCGCCAGCCACATATCGTCTGAGTAATTCTTCTACAGCAATACTTTCTTTGTCCATAACTCGACTCCTGCATCTATTTACACAATCAACAATAGCATCGTCACTTTACAATTCGGGTTTTGCTGAGGCAGCCGCAGATGTTTTATTTGCCTCAATGGTACAACTCGATTTGGAGAAGGGCGGTTCTATCGGAAAGGAGGGTAAACTTTATGATAGTACGGGCAAGTTAATCCGCAATCAAGGATCTGTTTTCAACTCGCCGCTACATTTTGTTGGTTTCCGCAATAACACAGGTAGCTTAGACCCAGACATTTCGCCTGCATGGTCTGCAATAGAATCAGGATTAGTTGACCAGCTAATTTTTGATTACAACAAAAAACTTGATATTACTGCTGGTGTTTTTGATACTAAAGAACAGAATTGGTCGGTTCAGCCAAAAACTAGAGCACCTGAAGCACTTACGGAAGCACAAAATCAGGGAAATACAAATCCCACAAATTTAGAAGCTAACGGAATTCGGATTCCTGGATGGACATGGAAAACAATCTTGGTTTCCAACAAATCAAATCTTGGGGTACAAGATATTCTTGGCAGTTACACGTACATTACGCCCAACATACCAGAACCTTACACGAACTGGATCGGGCAACCAGCAGTCCCGAATCCACTTAATCAACTGTTAGGTGAAAGCCGCGATCCCATAACAAGTGCTGAACAATGGCGAAGACCAAATACATGGAAGATTTCTATTAATCAGCTTGAAAGTCTTCTGAATACTCAGGGTTCTGACAAGGTTTTTAACTTTTTGTCAAATCTTCCTGAAGATGTTCGGAATCGAATTAAACAACAAAGCGATTTCCAGTTTCCACCTCCCTAAGTCCAACTCGCTTGGGATTTACGCAGAACTATTTTGAAAAATGTTCAAAAAATGACTGTTCCCTCAATGCTCTGCGTAAGTCCTATTTTATTCAACCGATATATTCACATGGCAACTTCTTCAAAATCTATCATTCCTAATCTTTTGCGGGCGTTCTATCCAACGTTCACTAGAATTGATTGGTCCGGGGATAAATTCTCCACTTACCCAAGTGGTGTTACAGAAATACATATCTTCTTCGACACCAAAAAAATTTTGAATACCCTCAAGATTACTTCCTGTAAAATCAGGAGCATACATATCAAGCAATCCCAAATATGCACCTCTAAGATCGCAGTAAATTATTTGAGAATCGCGCCATTCGCAGTTACTTAAATTGGTATTCCTCATGTCACTAAAAACAATACGTTTAATGCCACCAAAATTACAATCAGTCAATTTAGCTCCGACCAAATTTACGTGGCTGAAGCGAGTTTGCCACAAAAAATTAACGCCAGATAAACTAACATTACTGAGATCGACTTCATGCAAAATTATATCCTGAAACTCTCTTTCACCAAAAAACGAGCGAGAAGCCCCTGGCTTTAGACATGGGGAGGAAAGCGGCTGCGACTTCAGTCGCCTTGAATTAAACTCCATAGGAATAGCCA
>NZ_JAEQCF010000047.1:37183-78008 GCF_020738625.1 Microcoleus sp. PH2017_09_SFU_O_A | reverse complement strand
CTTGAAGGAGTCAGTAGAGGCGCTTTGATTTCGCCTTTGAAAGTTCGCATTTGGACTCTTCAAGAATCCCCGTCCCGGAGCGGGCTGGGGAGTATCAAGATCGACTAAAAATCCCCACCCTTGCTAGTTGCAAACAGAATGAGGATTTTATTGGTTAACTAATTTTTGACACTCCCCGGCATGAATGCGCGGGGATTCTTGGTTCACCGATACACCTTTAAATTGCCTATCCTTTCGGCATTACTTAAACCAAAAACCCGTTCAATAGAACTAAGTTTCGAGCCTAACTTAGACAACCCCAGAGGGCTTACCTCCCCAAGCTTTAAGAGATTTCTCTCTTTGTTGACCTATGCCCTACGGTACACTTTTATTAACAAGTTTTTAATTTTTCTGGTAGTGAGCGCGCGTTGGCTATCTCGGCTATGTTTATCGTGGTTTTCGCCATCCACTAAGTATTGTTATTTCCTAGGCAATCGTTTTGGAATTGGTTATCCATTTGTTCTAGCGGGTATTCTACCTATACTAGGTTTTAGTATAGCTTGTTATGAGAGCAATTAGCGGAAACTTTCAAGACAAATTTAGAGAATTAAAGCCGTCCTTCTACGATGGGGCTTTAGACCCACATTTCCGGTAAAAATGGGACATTAAGTTAAATTAGACCGAACCGATCGCAAATTAAAGCTACTCCCGCTGCAAAAACAGTAATTGCTAAGGCTACCAGAGGGTTTTGCCCTCTGCTGACTGCAAAAGAAGTGACCACCCCAGCTCCTAAAGCCGCAGTTACAGCAGCAGTCGCCAAATCTCGATCTGGACGTTTGTCGTACATATTTTTTATGGTTGATAGCTGTCAAGCTGAAAACTTAGATCTTGTTATCTAAGCTACCATTCTTGCCTCTACTGCGGTGACAAAAGCCTACGATTTGCAACTAAGCTTAAAATTTTGCTAAGTTTCTTAACATAACTCTCATTAATAACATAATTTCTACTTATAGCGGTTCTCAAGCGTGGTGAGGTATGCCCACGGAGCCCACGGAGCCCACGGAGCCCACGGAGCCCACGGAGCCCTATGCCGGATAGTACCTCATATGGGAGCTCGAAAGGCTATATGTTATTAATGAGTTTTTCTGTTGAGTTTTAGCTATTGAAACCTTTTCTCTGGTGAGCTTTATGGCAAATTGAGGAGTTTTTCGGGGCGATCGCACCCACAGTCTCAGCATCTCAGATTACAACCCTAAATACCCACGACTCGCACAAAAACCCAAGAAACCGGGTTTCTTGACGAAAAACCTACGCTTTCACCACCAACCCGCGACAAGAAACCCGGTTTCTGAGACTTGGTAATATCGCAAATAAATTTAACTTGACTTATTCCTATAAATATGTATCTCACTATTTGAGGCAAAAGACAGGAAAAAACCAGGCGTTGGTGAACAACCTGCTGCGATCGCTCCTATTCGCCTTCAACTTTTTCAGTATTGCCGCCCTTGACCCAACCTTCGCGATTGCCATCCTCAACTCGAATTCGCTGCCACTCTTTGTCCGGCGAATCTTCCAAAACCACAACTTTTTCCTTATAACCTACACCGCCAATGCGGTTTGAGTCTCGGTTGCCACTATCCCGAAGAATTAAGCCGATCGGCTGAGTTACCAGAGCTCGGTAAGCTCCCGGTTCCAGGGGTTTCTCAGACGCAGCATCGCCAGACGCAGCATCGCTAGACGTAGACACTGGGCTGGCCTTGGCTGTTGACTTCGCCCCAGCACCGGCAATCTGAGCTGCTGTTTTGTCGTTGGGAAAAACAGGTCTGTCGGGCACAGTAGTTAGCTTAGCGGCAAAGTAAAGTGCAGCCGCCACGCTAGCGCCTGCCATCAGCACGATCGCTAGCAGAAAACCCACTAAAAACTTGAAAACGCTATATATACTGTTCATAGGGCGGAAGAGTTGACAGTTGACAGACAGTTGACAGTTGACAGTTGACAGTTGACAGTTGACAGTTGACAGTTGACAGTTGACAGTTGACAGTTGACAGTTGACAGTTGACAGTTGACAGCTTGCGAAAGAGAAGGGTTGACAGTTGACAGTTGACCGAAGGAACAAGGAAGAGCGAATGGGGAAATTTGGGTTCGATGGGATAGACGCTGGGAGGGAAATTTCAGCTTCGGGCGAAGGCCGAATGCTTGGGAGCATCTCAGTTTTACAAGAAGCATTTTTTATTGTAGTGCGAGCGTCCCCGCTCGCGTGCTTATAAACCCACGCGAGTTCTCGACAGCACTATAAATGCAAAACTAAGATGCTCCCGAATGCTTTCTGCACAATGTTTTCGATCGACTATCCTTGAATCCGGCGGCTCAAACTGCCGTATCTCGAAGCAAGGCGAGCTTTACCCGCCGCCGCCCAATCTTGCAAAAATTGGATTTGCTCGCTCGCTGTTCGGGCTAACGGCACCATCTGACTAGCTGATTCTAAAATATCATCTGTGGTAAAGTCTCGATTTTGGCTAAACCCAATGTGCATTGCTTCAATCAAAGTTTGCTCGATTTCGGCTCCTGAAAAATCTGGAGTTTCGTAAGCCAAGCGCTCTAGATCGTAGTTTTTGATGCTGTGCGATCGCAACCGCAACAAATGTACCTCAAAAATCGCCCGCCGTTCCTCCTGACTTGGCAAACCTACAAAAAATATTTCGTCAAACCTGCCTTTTCTCAGCATTTCCGGCGGTAAAGACTGGATGTTGTTCGCCGTGGCGACGACAAACACCGGTGAAGTTTTTTCGCCCAACCAAGTAATAAAAGTTCCGAACACGCGGCTGGTTGTCCCCGAATCGCCTTTACCATCCAATCCCGAAAAAGCTTTGTCAATCTCGTCAATCCACAGCACGCAAGGCGCCAAAGCTTCCGCTAGCTGAATCATTTGTCTGGTGCGCGATTCTGATTCCCCGACTAATCCGGCAAACAAGCGCCCGACATCCAACCGCAGCAAGGGCAAATGCCAGTGGTGAGCGATCGCCTTTGCAGTTAAGGATTTGCCGGTGCCTTGAATTCCGACTAATAACAAGCCTCTGGGATGCGGCAAACCGTATTGGCGGGCGCGATCGGAAAAAGCACCACCGCGCCGCAGCAGCCATTCTTTGAGATTGTCCAAACCGCCGATATCGGAGATGTTTTCGCGGGCTGGGTAAAAATCGAGAATTTGAGTTTGGCGGATGGTTTGGCGTTTTTCTTCTAAAATCAGTTCGGCATCGTCGGGATGCAGTTCGCCTCTGGTGGCGATCGCCTTTGCCAAAACTCGGCGGATTCGTTCGATCGACAATCCTTGACAGGAGCGCACCATTTCATCCAGGAAACGCCCTTCTATGCTTTGTCCGGTAGCACTTAACAGTCTTTCTACCTCAATTTTGATTTCCGCAGCCGCAGGCAGAGGAAACTCCAAAACAGTGATGACTTCGCTGAGGTCTTCCGGGATCGAAGTTATCGGAGATACGATGACTATATTTTTGGGTACAGATTTGAGGAGTCTCGCCAAATTTCGCAACTTCCGAGAAATCGAGACATCTTCTAAAAAGCGCTGAAAGTCTCGCAAAATAAAGATTGCTGGTGCGGATGCCGGCAATTTTTCCAGAAACTCTAAAGCTTGTAGCGGGTTGCGCTTGCCAAAACCCGCATCGTTGGGATTGCCTTGATAGCCATCTACAAAATCCCAGATGTAGACGGCGCGAGAACCCTGTTTTTTGGCGCATTGGGCGATCGCGACTTCGACGCGCTCTTCTTCCCGTGTGGGAATGTAGATTAGGGGGTAGCGCGATCGTAGCAGCAGTTCAAACTCGTCGCTAAAAATAGTCATTTGTCAGTTGTCAGTTGTCAGTTGTCAGTTGTCAGTTGGTAGTTGGTAGGGGCGGTGGATGGTGCGTGCCCGCCCTCAGCAGTCAGCAGTCATTAGTCATTAGTTAGCTGGTGTGATTTTTTTGCCCTGGTTATTGCACAGTTATTCGTTGTTCTCCCAATTCTGAAAAGTATGGCTACATATAGATTGTTGTAGGCGCGATGATGATATCTGTAGGCACAAGGCACACGGCATGGAGCCGTATCCGGCGCGGGTAGCTGGGACTTTTAAATTGGTATAAGAATACAACTGCCAACTGCCAACTGCCAACTGCCAACTGCCAACTGCCAACTGCCAACTGCCAACTGCCAACTGCCAACTGCCAACTGCCAACTGCCAACTGCCTATTGACTAAGGCAATTGCCGTTTAAGTGCCGCCAGAGACGCCCAGCGACTGTCAGAGACTGTTTCTGAACTTTCTGCCTCTTCTGCATCATCCTCATTTAAATCTATTCCCGGACATTCAACATCGCATAGCTGTTTGTGCGGCAGTTCCAAGCACATTTGTTGGTACACCCAATCACTCGGAGAGAAATAGCCTGTGGGAGATAAATTTTCCACTAAATCTTCTAAATCCACTTCAAATTCTCCTGAACTTGCATCAGGATCGCTCACTTTTTCTTCGAGCCAAATTATTTCCGATGATTGGATTTTTAAACGGTGATTGTATTGTTTTAGGCATCTATGACAGCTAAGAGTCACAATTGTTTCAGCTTTCGCCTTCACATCAAGAAAATTACCTTTGTGAGTAACTTGCAGCCGCCCCCGCACGGGAGTCAGAGTTGCTAAATCGGGGATAATTTCTTCAAAATCAATGACCTCTTTCCGCTCGGTTTTTGCGAGTAGGTGAGGGATATAAATTGTCTCCATAATCATCTTTCGCCGTTTTATTATCCTCGTCTCAAGTCACAAGCCAGTCGATTTTAGATTTTAGATTTTAGATTTTAGATTTATTTCACAGATGAATCTGGGAGCTTAAACACGATTCTAAAATTTTCGGATATCTACTTTTGGCATCGGGGCTTGTACTTGTTTTTGGGCGGGTAAAAAGTTAAAAGTCAAAAGGAATAGCTCTTTTTTGGCTTTTTCCTTTTTCCTTTTTTCTTTTTTCCTTGTTACCGTCAGCGCAGTCGCACTACCAAACGCCGATCGGCATCTTGGCCTTGACTGTAAGTTTCTATATCCTCACATTCGCTCAAAAAACTGTGTACTTGACGGCGTTCTGCCGAAGACAGCGATTTGAGTTCAACTTCCCCTCCAGTCGATCGCGCTTGATCTGCTGCGTACTCTGCCATCGATCGCAGTTCTGCTTGTCGGCGGATGCGATAGCCGTTCAGTTCGACTGTATAAGCAATGGGTTCATCTGATTCGTGAGCGATGTTCGCAACTGTGTTGCAGAGGTACTGAATCGCATCTAGTACATTACCGTCTGGGCCGATTAAGATAGCAACTTGTTCGGGTGTCAGATTGCTTTCATCTATTGTCATCCAATAGCAATCATCTTGCTGTTGGCTTACCACTGTTGAGGGAATTGCGGACAGTTTTAGCAATTCTTCTAACCATTGCTGTCCGCGCTGCATTTCTGATTCTTTCATTTTAACAATCAAGCCTTTTTCTTAGAACGGCCCGGCTCAAAGGGAAGTGCATCTAATCCCTGTTCTTTTTTTGTTTTCGCTTCTGCTTCGTCCACAATTTTTTGGAGATTTTCGGGCAGCGGTTCTCTAGACAAAATAAACGATTGAACTGTTTGGAAGATGTTAGCAATCAGCATATACATCAACACGCCGGCGGGCAGCGGGAAGAACAAAAACATCCCCGAAAATATCACTGGCGTCAGTTTGTTGACTGTAGCCTGTTGGGGATTGTCGTTTGGCCCTTGTGCTTGTCCCGAAAGAGTTTGGTTGATATACAAACTGATACCGAAGCCGAGGATCATTACCAAAATATCCCAGTGGATTGTGCCGTCTGGGTCGATCGCGCCCACGCGGCCTAGAGCTTCGATAAACAGGAATCCTTTGTTGGTAGCCAATCCGGGGATTGTGCCTTGAACTGTGGCTTCACCGGTCGCTAAAGCCACGATGTTGCCCTGTTCGTCTACCTTGACGAATTCTTCGCCTTTGATGACTTTCCAACTGGGAACAAAGTCAATTTCGCTCTTATTTTCTGCCACTAGAGCTTGGAGAGGTTTACCGTCTGGGGTCTTAAATTCAACCTTGGTTGTATCGCCGACTCCGAGTTTGTCACCTGCTGGAATCACGCCCACAACTGGAGCGTGAAATGTACCCGTCACGTAAATATTTTGTGGTGGCGTAGCAAAGGCTTGCGGTTGAACAGTTTCGATTTGTTCTTTCGGCAAAACTTGGACGTTGACGCTGTAATTTACGTCAGAAAAAGGCGAACCCCTCAGCGTTGCAAACAGTGCAAACAGCACCGGCATTTGCAGCACCAACGGGAAGCATCCTGCTAGAGGATTGCCAAATTCTTTGTATACTTTGCTCATTTCCTCCTGCTGTTTGGCAGGATTTTCTTTATACAGTTTTTGAATTTGATCTACTCGCTCTTTCATCAACGGCTGCGCTACTTTCATGCGCCGCATATTGCGAAGAGAGCCTGCATTTAGAGGATAGAGAGCAAAGCGAATCACGAGCGTCAGAGCTACGATCGCTAAACCGTAGCTTGGCACGATCCCGTAGAAAAAATCTAGGATCGGCAGCATTAGGTTGTTGGAGAGAAACGAGATACCAAAATCCATTCGCTTTGAGTTAATTTAGGTGCTCTTAGTTTACTGTTGAGAACTATTTTTACCCGCTGAATGCGGGCCGTCTCAACTTTTAGGCTTTTGTCTCTATCTTAGGACATTGCCTGTCGATCGACCGCCCGCTACCAGATTTTTGTAATGACTAAAGCCAATACTCGCGCTGACTTCACCCAAAAAACGCACGCAAACGCCCGACAATCGTCATAAATATCCCCAAATTTTAGACTAAGAGTTCAACCTGGCAGATTCATCTGTGGAGTAAATCTCAAATCGAAAAATGGAAAATCGACAGATTTCGCCTTCAAATCAGGGTAAAAGCCTTTCGGTTATTTAGCTTTTGCTGCTGCGTTGGCTTTTTGAGCTGCTGCGGGCAGTTTTTCGTTAATGTAGTCATAGACTGCTCGAAATTTCGGAATCGATCGCAGTTCCAAGCGGCTGCCATTTTTCATGGTCAGCACCATGTCTCCGTAAGTCCCGAAACCCCGAGGTACTGTGACAATTTTGACTATATCTGAGTAGATAACGTCGATGCGATCGCCCCCCATCCAACCGCTAGTTACGGACACTCGGCGGTTGGTGATCCGGTAGCGCAGCCACAGAGCCCGAACAATTGCTCCTACTGCGAGGGGGATTCCCACGACAGTCAGCCCCAGGAGTAAGTTGATAATCAAGTCTCCCAGCGCGGGGCCGCCTTCATAATATACTTCCTCTCGAATTCCCATCTAGTACCTCGGCTTCTACCAACAACTGCTCTAATTCTTGCAGAATTTCTGCATAATTGCACTCTTGTGCGATCGGACGCACCACAATTACTAAATCCCATCCGAATTTTAATCGGGGCAATAGCTGTCGCAAAGCGGCGCGAATCTGGCGCTTGATCCGGTTGCGGACTACAGCGCGCTTGCTGACTTTCAAGCTGATAGAAATGCCTGTGCGACTCGGTTGCAAGGATTTATCGGCTGTGGGTTTGCCAATCTCGACGCTTTTGGGTTTGCGTAGAGCTCTTAAGCTGAAATGAGCGGAGTTGCGGCGGATTCCCTTGCGGTAAACGGCGCTGAAGTCTTTTCGGTGCTTGAGTCGGTTTGTCAGGGGCAACATGGTGGCTGCGTGCGATCGGGCTCATTCTTGGGCCGTGCTAGACTGCGAGGCGGTGACGACCTTTGCTGCGGCGTGCTTTGATTACCAATCGACCAGTTGCGGTACGCATTCTGGCGCGAAAACCGGATGTTCTTTTTCTTTTGCGGCTGGTTCCGTGCAGGGTTTGCTGTGTCATTTCGATTTCTCCCGTCTTGTTACTTTACTTTTGATTAATATTCACAATCTTCTAGTATACCATAGAGTGGTTTTCTTGGCAATAATATTTTTCCGAGTTGATATGTATTGAGAGTTGAGTTAAGTTGCGATCGCAGCCTTGAATGATTGGTCAAGGCTATAATCCCGACTTATTTAAAAAATGTGGTTTATGAACGGCTGACATCTCTTGAAAGCATTGCCAAAAGAATTTGATGTTTGAAAAACAATGGGTTAAAATGCCAAATATTATAACCAACCGGAAAAAACAGATGGATGCCACAGTATTAAATCCTAATCCGAATCCTAATGAAAAAGTGACTATTGTCCGCACAGAAAGGGGGCTTACGATCGCGGGAACACGCATAACTCTTTATGATGTAATAGATCATCTCAAAGCCCACTATCCCCCTAAATTCATTCGCGATGTATTTAACCTTACGGATGAGCAGTTGGGCGCTGCCATTTCCTACATTGAGGCGCACCAGACAGATGTAGAAGCTGAGTATCAAGAAGTTTTGAAATCAGCCGAAGAAACTCGCCAGTATTGGGAAGAACGCAACCGCGAACGCTTTGCTCGCATAGCTGCAACTCCCCCTCGCTCTGAATATGAAGCTGCGCGAGTCAAACTTCAGCAACGCAAAGTGCAGCGGGAAGCAACAAAGCAATGATGATTCTGGCTGACTACAATTTGAATCGGCAAGCTCTCTTGCTTTCTGGAAGTCTGGTGGCAGGAGGGTGGTTAGATATTGCTCCCATTCGGTTAGTGACATTTCAAGATATTGGCTTAGCGTCTAATAGCGACGATCGAGTTGTTTGGCGATTGGCTCAATCTAATCAGATGCTTTTATTGACAGCAAACCGTAATGCAAAGGGTGAAGATTCTCTGGAACAGGTGATGCGGGAAGAAAATGAGCCAACTTCATTTCCCATTATCACGATTGGCGATCCGGATCGGGTTAACGAATATGATTATCGAGAGCGTTGTGTTGAAAAGCTTGTAGAAATAGCGATCGATATCCAAGACTATATGGGAGCAGGTAGGTTATTTATTCCGTAAACAAATATATCAATACTTCGGACAGTTTTTCTATGGCCCAATGACTTATCCTAAAGTCATGTCCACCCCTGACTTGCATTTAATTCGACTTTTTCATGATCCTTAGCCTGTAAAGCTTGTAGTATCGTTCCAAGAACTGTCCGGAGTATTGGTGTACCAATCTGTTGTTGAATCGAAGAGTGTCCCTTACCCGAAATATAGCGGATTTCAGGTAAGCGAACTATGTTGATTTAGGCGATCGCAAAAAAGCCAGTTTCCTAACTTAGATATTGCAACTCATATCGTCAGATAATTGACTGAAACGAGCATTTTCCCGATAGTCTACCGGGCAGTCAATCACGCAGGGAACATCTTGAGCCAGCGCTTCCTTCAGAATAGGAATAAAATCGGTGGCGGATTCCACGCGATAGCCTTTTAAACCCATACTTTCGGCATATTTTACAAAATCAGGATTGCCAAATTTGACGAAATCTGAATGACCAAAGTGATCTTCCTGCTTCCATTCAATTAACCCGTAGCCGCCGTCATTAAAGATGAGAGTGACAAAATTAGTACCGACGCGCAACGCAGTTTCTAACTCTTGAGAGTTCATCATAAAACCGCCGTCGCCGGTGGCTGCTACTACTTTGCGATCGGGATAAACGAGTTTTGCAGCCACCGCCCCCGGAATCGCAATCCCCATCGCAGCAAATCCGTTGGATATTAAACAGGTATTCGGGCGATCGCAATGATAGTGCCGCGCGATCCACATTTTGTGAGCCCCCACATCAGATATGAGAATATCTTCCGGGCCCAGCACTTGCCGCAAATCGTAAATCAGTTTTTGTGGCTTGATCGGGAAACCATCATCCTTAGCATATTGTTCGTACCCAGCGCGAATATCTGCCCGCAATTGCTTAGCAAAAGGATCAGTCTTCTCCATGCGATCGGCACGCTGCAAAATTTCATTGAGCGAATCCGAAATATCCCCCACAACTTCTACAACAGGAATATAACTGCTATCAACTTCTGCTGGCAGAGCTCCTACGTGAATAATCGGAATTTTGCCGTCAGGATTCCACTTTTTCGGGGAATATTCAATTAAATCGTAGCCAACAGCAATCACTAAATCCGTTTCTTCAAAAGCACAGCTAATGTAATCCCGTTTTTGCAATCCCGTCGTCCAAAGTGCCAAAGGATGAGTGTAAGGAATTACGCCTTTGCCCATAAAAGTATTAGCGACGGGAATATTTAATCGAGTCGCAAATTCTGTCAAAGCATCGCTAGCATTAGCCCGAATCGTGCCATTTCCTACTAAAAGCAAAGGACTTTTCGCCTTGGAAATTGCCACAGCAGCTTTATTCAGACTTTGGTAAGCACCAAAAGTTTTTTCGCGGTTATCTTTAGTGAGCGGCTCTCCTTCGACAGGCATTGCTGCGATGTTTTCGGGCAAGTCAATGTGAACTGCTCCCGGTTTTTCACTCTGAGCTACTTTAAAGGCTTTGCGGACAATTTCTGATGTCGTACTGGGGCGGACAATTTGAGCATTCCACTTAGTAACCGGAGCAAACATAGCCACCAAGTCCAAATATTGGTGCGATTCTATGTGCATTCTATCCGTGCCGACTTGTCCGGTAATTGCTACTAGAGGAGCGCCGTCTAAATTCGCATCAGCAACACCTGTAATTAAGTTAGTTGCGCCGGGGCCCAAGGTGGACAAGCAAACGCCTGCTTTGCCGGTAAGGCGGCCGTAAACGTCTGCCATGAAAGCGGCGCCTTGTTCGTGGCGAGTAGTAATAAATTTAATTGAAGAGTGTCTTAGGGCTTCTAAAACTTCTAAATTTTCTTCTCCGGGAAGTCCGAAGACGTATTCTACGCCTTCGTTTTCTAAACATTTGACCAAGAGTTGAGCTGTGTTCATTTCCGTTTTTTCCTCGGTTACTCAGGATTTGTTGTTCTCAAACAATTTACAAGGTTGGGATTTATTGTACAACTTTTGAGGCTGACAAAGTTTTTAGCCGCCCTCAGTCAACTTCTTGCAAAAATCTAATGTTGAATTTTTAACCGCAGATCAACGCGAATTAACGCAGATGGATTGAGGTTTTTGCAAGAAGCCGATCGAGCTTTACTTATTTTACCCACACTGTTTTAATGTTGACAAATTCGTGAATTCCTTGGATGCTCAATTCGCGTCCGTAACCGGAGCGTTTGATGCCGCCAAAGGGCAATCTGGGGTCGGATTTTACTAAGCCGTTGATGAATACGGCGCCTGCTTCTAGTTCGGAAATAAATCGATCGCCTTCTGAGCTTACTGTAGTCCAAGCTGTCGCGGCTAAGCCAAAAGATGTATTGTTGGCTAGTTCGATCGCCTCATCGATGTCTGCAACTCGAAATACTAAGGCTACGGGCCCGAAAAATTCTTGTTGGCGCGCCGCAGCATCTAGGGGAATATCTGTCAAAATAGTTGGCAAGTAGAAATTGCCGGCTTTCTCTGACAGTGCGCGGCCGCCTGTCAAAAGTTTTGCTCCTGACTGAATGCAAGCTTGCACTTGATTGTCCAATTCTTTAAGAATTGTCGGAGTAGCTAAAGGGCCGATATCGGTTTCTGGCAACATCGGATCGCCTACTTTCAATTCCTCGAATTTTTTGACAAATCCTTTGATGAATTCATCGGCGATTTCTTCTACTAAAATAAAGCGTTTAGCAGCTACGCAAGTTTGGCCGTTATTTAGCATCCGCGATGTTACAGCAGTTGATAAAGCTGCTGGTAAATCGGCGCTGGACATCACAATAAATGGGTCGCTTCCTCCCAATTCCAACACTACTTTTTTCAAATTTTTGCCCGCATTTGCTGCTAAACTTTCGCCGGCTGGTTCGCTACCGGTGAGAGTTGCTGCTTTGACGCGATCGTCCGCAACGATTTTAGCTACTTTGTCGGCGCCCACTAGCAAAGTTTGAAAAACTCCTTCGGGAAACCCTGCTTCGGCGAAAATCTCTTGAATTTTTAGAGCGCACTGAGGCACGTTGGAAGCGTGTTTGAGCAAGCCGACGTTGCCCGCCATCAGCGCCGGCGCGGCAAACCGAAAAACTTGCCAAAATGGGAAATTCCAGGGCATGACGGCTAAAATAGCGCCCAGTGGCTGGTAGCGGACAAAGCTGCTGCTAGCGTCGGTGGTTGCGGGTACGTCTGCCATAAATTGAGCGGCATTTTTGGCGTAAAAGCGGCAAACTAAGGCGCATTTTTCTACTTCGCCGATCGCCGATTTAAGCGTTTTGCCCATTTCCAGCGTCATCATTTCCGCGAAAATTTCGCGATCGCGCTCCAAGATATCCGCAGTTGTCTGCATCCAGATTGCTCGCTGCTCAAACGGCTGGTGGCGGTAGTTGTTAAAAGCTTGCTGTGCTAATGCCAGCTTAGCTTCTATGGCCTCATCTGCGATCGGCTCGAAAGTTTTCAGCGTTTCTCCCGTTGCCGGGTTGATAGTAGAAATACCCATTGTTCTATCTCCGTTTCAAAATATACAAAACTCCCTTATAGTTTTGAAGCTAGTTCGGGAGTTGTATTGATGTATTACAAAATTTGGATTTACCAGCCATACTTTTAGATATTGCTAATTTGCAAGTGCCGGGATTTGTTTAAATCTCTCTGTTTTTAATTATAGTGCAAAGTATTAATTGCAAATCTTAAGAAATTTTGTTTTTAAAGTTTATGTTGGCGATCGAAGTGGCAAATGCTTCCCAGGCAGAGCCTCTTGGGTGCATCTGGTTTTTGAAGCCTGAAGAAGCATGACCGCATATAAGTTATTAGTTATCATCTTATGTTGACTACGGTCATGCTTCGCCCCTACGGATATATTTGCCTTGCGCCAGATGCACCCGAGCCTCTTAACCCATATTCAGAGGCTCTACCTCGGCTGGGAGAATCGACAATGGAGGCAGAGCCTCCGCATCTCCGTTACCAGGCAGAGCCTGATAACGAGTAACTACACGCTCCTAAACAGACTTTTCCTCGATGTAATTCTGCACGTAAGACTGATAGTAATACCTGCTGCCTTTATCGTTATTGGCCACCATTCCCAACAGCGGAATCCCCGCCATTTTCAAATCTTCAAAAGCCAACAACAGCGCCTCCCGCTCAGTTTGATGCAGCCCCACCACTAGCATCAATCCGTTAGTATGAGCCGCCAACAAATTCGCATCTGCCAAACCCAACAGCGGCGGAGTATCGTAAATAACTAAGTCAAAATGACTTGCCAAAGCTGCCATTAAATGCTGCATTTTTCGGGAAGACAGCACCTTTGTGGGATCGGGAGGCACTGGCCCGGATGTTAACACAAATAGGTTTTCATCGCGGGGCGATCGCAAAATCACCTCTTCGACATCCACATCCTCGGCAATTACATTGTGCAAGCCTTGCCAATTCGGCAAACCCAGCATTTCGTGCACCTGCGGCCTCCGCAAATCCGCATCCACCAACAGCACTTGCTGGCCCATTGCCGCCGCCGCCCGTGCCAGATTTACCGCCACCGTTGACTTACCGTCAGCAACTTGACAAGACGTAATTACGCAAGAAGCGATCGGACTATTAACATTTAACAACCGAATATTAGCATTGAGCGATCGAAAAGCCTCTTGAAAAGCATCCGTCGGCACCGGCGAACTTCCCACATCAATCGTAGTTCCCTCAGCAGGTGGCAGTCTCAAAATTTTATCGCTAGCAGGAATTACCCCCAACAAAGGCAACCGAATCGAATGTTTGACATCCTCAGGAGAATTGAACACAGTTTTATTATTAAACCGTTCCGCCAACTGCGCCGCCAGCATCCCAAACAACAAACCAGCCAATCCCCCCAAAGCCAAATTCAAAGGCATAATCGGAGCAACAGCCATCAACTCGCCATTTTTGTAGCGCGGAATTTCCGGCTTAGCAATAACTTCCCAAGCCACCTCTTTTTTACCCACAGCTTCAAGCTGCAAAGCTTGCTGTTTTGCCAGCAAACCATTCAGCGTATTGTTAGTCAACTCCGCCTCCCGTTGCAAATCCGAATAGCGCCGAAAAATTACCGGGAATCCTTGAGAATATTGATTCAACTGCTTAGCAGCCTGTTCCAAAACTTGATTCCGCACGCCCAAAATCTGAATTAAATTAGCAGTACCGATAAACTGTTCGATTAACTTAATCCGCACCGGATCTTGAAAAGCCAGCACTTGCGAATTCACCTTAGCCAAATCAGTTCCCAGAACCTGTTGGGCTTCTTTCTTCAGCAAAGGAATCAGATTTTTGCGCTGTTCTCGCAACAACTGCATTTGCGGAGTTTGGTCTGTATATGTCGCCGAATTAATCGCAATTTGTCCTTCCAATTGCTGCAATTGAGTTAGCATTCCTTGATAGCGGGGAGCTTGACTCAGCGCCGAAGCCATCAGCGCTTGTTGCTGGTTTAATCCGAGCTGATTTTGCAGGTTAATATAGAGCAATCTTTGCTGGTTAAGCTGCGTTTGCGCGTCCAATCTTTGCGTTTGAAGTTGGCTGATTTGCTGCGCGAGTTGTTGGGTTTGAATTTGCGGATCAATGAAATTGTACTGCTGCCGCAACTTTTGAATTTCTGTTTGCAGAGCTTGTTGGCGCTTTTGCTGGTTGGGAATTTTGGATTTCACAAAATCCAAACTCTGGCTAATTTGAGTTTTGGTATCTTGCACGCTGTAGTTGCGGTAGCCTAGGGCAACTTTTTCCAAAACAAACTGAATTTTTTTCGGATCGAAATCCCGATATCTAACTTCAATAATCTTGGTATTTTTGAAGCGATTGATTGACAGCCTAGTTCCCTGAGAATATGGCAGATTATCTGCTTTTTCGTTCAAAAGATAGTTGTAATTTATTTCTGGATACTTCGCTCGCAACTGTTTGATAATTGGCGACATTACTTGCGGGCTTTGCAAAACTTGAATTTGCGATTCGTAGTCAAAACCTGGATTTTCTGGCGTCGCGGGACTCGCTGGTTGTAGTTTCAGCTCCCCGGAGTAGACTTTTGCTAAAGTGTTTTGCGTAACAGGGGTTTCTACTAATAATTGAAAGCGTCCTTCATACTCGCTTTTTTGAGTTAGAGTCCAGGCAAAAACTCCGGTTGTCACCGCCGCTGCTACGCCGATAACTAAGAACGAACGACTGCGGCAAACTTCCCAAAAACTTAACGGTTCTTCTGTATTTTCCCTGCCGAAAAACTGCTCTTCATCATAAAGTACGGAAGATAACTTTTGCTGTCCAAGGATTTTTTTATTGTGATTAAACAGTGCTATTGAAGATTTTTTACCTGGTTTCATTTGATTGCTACAACTTATTAGTTTAAACGTTTGTAATGCTGGCGCAGTTTCATTAACCCGGTTTCTGACTAGAGATATCGCTACCAACTAATTTTTTTTGTAGAAACCGGGTTGATGAGGTCTTATACCAATTTAATGTGAAGTTGCACATATTCCGATCCCCCTAAATCCCCCTTATTAAGGGGGACTTTGAGAAGAATCTTGTCCCCCCCTTATCAAGGGGGGTTAGGGGGGATCGGAATTCTATGCAGCCTCATAAAAAATTGGTCTTAGGGCTAGTCTATTGAAATCATCGAAAAATATTGAACAACCGGAAAATTCCCAACAGTGGACTGAAAGGAGCGAGAGTGCCACCTACATTATCCGAGAACGCAGCGCGACCCGATCGCCTTACCATAATTACATCATTATTTTGCAGTTTGGGATTACTTTCCTCATTGGCGGTTGCAGAAAAATTCACCTTAACACTTAGTCGCGAAACAGTGCCATTAGGATTGAGGCGAATTAAATCCACCGAATCCATTTCTGCCCGCGATTTATTAAAACCTCCCGCTGCTACCAGCGCTTGATTTAAAGTAGTGTTGGGCTGCAATGCAAAAGACCCCGGTTTGACGATTTCTCCCACCAGACTAACCTTAATCGAATCCGGTGAAAAATTAGAATTAGCAACTTGTGTGCCTTCGAGTGCATTGAGATTTTCGGCTTTGGGCACGATTACCGTATCTCCCTGTTGCAGTGTTAAATCTTGGGATACATCTCCTGCTTCCAAAAGTTGCCACAAATTCACATTAATAATTTGTTCGGTGCCCGCCCGCGTCAGGCGGCGAACTTGTATTTGTCTGATATCAGCTACCGGCGTAATGCCGCCCGCCATTTTAATAGCCCTAGTTACAGTTTGCTGCAAAACATTTTCCCCTCCACCGGGAGTTTCCTTAGCAGCAAACAAACCAGAATCTGCACCCGATTCATTCTCTTGTAACCTACTTTGAAGCTCTTTTGCCAGAGTATAAGTACCGGGTCGAGTTACTTCGCCCACTACAGCAATATTAATTGGTTGAGTGCTTTGCCCGGTAATGTTAGCTACTGCTAAAGTCGGTGCTTCTTGGCGGTTGAGGCTAGTTACAGTCGGAATAAATATTGTGTCGCCGTCGCGCAAAGTCATATCGGCGCGCAAATCGCCGTTTTGCAATAATTCCCACAAATCCACACTGATAATTTGTTCTGCTGCGTTGCGCTGGGGGCGGCGGATTTTGATTTGCCGCACGTCTGCTGACTGGGTAATTCCGCCCGCCAGTCGCAGCGCCCGCGATATTGTGGGCATTTGAGTGCCTATTTGCTCTGAGGTGCCTCCAGGGCCTGCTGCTGAAGATATTGTATAGGCTCCGGGGCGGTTGATTTCACCTGCGATCGCAATTTGTAAAGGACGCGCAGCCAGCAGTTTCAGCGTAATCCAAGGACGTTTGAGATATTTGCCGTATCGCTCCTTGACAGCATTAGAAGCTTGTTCTAAGGTCATTCCGGCCACTCCCAGGCTGCCAATTAAGGGCAAACTCAGGGAACCGTCAGCCTGTACTTGGTGTTGACCGTTGGGGCCGCTGTATTCTGGGACGTTGAAAATGTCCATTTGAATGCGATCGCCCGCGCCCAAAGTGTAAACTTCCGATCGTACACTCGAAGGTGCACTGGCCGGAACTGACGGAAATCCCGGCGCTGCCGGTACCGGTACGCGAATCGGAGAACCCGAACCCGAAGCAGGAGGAGGAGGAAGAGGATAAGAAGGGGAAGGAGGAGGATAAGAAGGGGAAGGAGGAGGAGAAGGAGGAGAAGGAGGAGGAGGAGGCAAAAACTGGGCCACCGCGACAGATGAACCCACAGTCGCCGCCAGCACTGACACAGTTAAACTTTGGAAAATTAAATTTTTGACTGCATTACTTACGCCATAAACCTGTTTGCAGATTGTGCTGAAAACCTCTCCCTCAGACCCTTTCCTGCAAAGATAAGGGAGAAAATCTCCCCTTTTCCTTTTTGCCAAGACAACCGCAGGGTGAGGTTTTTTCTCAAGTTGCGCGCCGCGCGAAGAACTGTTCACCACCATCGCTTTTTGCCCCTATCCTCTTCCTACCCCGCCAACATTAAATGTAACCCAACTGTTCCAACTTGCTCAGAACTTTTTTGACACTATCTTCCAAACTTTCCTCGTCTGTGCAACAAACAATCTCGGGATTGAGGGGTGCTTCATAAGCATCGTCAATGCCCGTAAAACCCTTAATCTCTCCTGCTCTGACCTTAGCGTACAGCCCTTTGACATCTCGAACTTCGCACACTTCTAATGCCGCTTTGACATACACCTCAACAAAATTTGGCTCCATTGCTCTAATTTCGTCGCGAATAGCTCTGTAGGGGCTAATAGCTGCCGTGATTGCCACAACTCCATTGCGGCTGAGTAGGTTTGCGACAAATCCAATCCGCCGAATATTAGTATCTCGGTCTTCTTTGCTAAATCCCAAGCCTTTTGACAAGTTGGTGCGAACGACATCTCCATCCAATATTTCAACTTTGCAGCCTCGGGTCTTCAATTCTGGTTCGAGAGCTTTGCTGATAGTTGTCTTGCCAGAACCGCTGAGTCCGGTAAACCACAAAATAAAACCTTTTTCCATTTTCAACCATTAATAAGTAACTGGGAAATTATAGAATGTAAAATTTTCTATATCTATTCTCCCTTTTCTATCTTATCGTGGTTTGCGGTGTCATCTTGATAAGATTTACCTGCGAAAAATGAGAACTCAAAATTTGCGAGTTCTGCGGTCATCTCACCACACAAATGCGCGACAGTCACATAATTTACGATATATTCTTTATAAAGACTTAACAAATTCAAATCAAAGTCGCGATCGATCGCAAACCTCGAAGATCTAACAGTATATTTACGGCATTGAACACTTAAAATTATTATAAATATCGAGCATATATCCGTAGATTAACGGTACTCAACATTTGATATTATCACAAGTGTTTAAAATATATCCGTATATTCACGGCACGAATTGCTGGTAATTATCACAAGTGTTTAACATATATCCGTATATTCACGGCACGGCTCGCCTACATAAGCCTTGAACAATCCCAAATCTCCAATCTCCAATCCTATTGCCTATGTTTCCCGTCTTAAAAGCAGATGTTTTAGTAGTTGGTGGCGGCACCGGCGGCACTTCAGCAGCAGTCCAAGCAGCCCGCCGAGGTGCCAAAACTATTTTAGTCAGCGAATTCCCCTGGCTGGGAGGAATGCTGACTTCGGCCGGCGTTTGTGCTCCCGACGGCAACGAATTAGCAGCATTTCAGACTGGTTTGTGGGGCGCGTTTCTCCGGGAACTCCAGCAGCGACAACCGGGAGGTTTGGATTGGGGCTGGGTCAGTTTTTTTACTTACGATCCCCGCATCGGTGCTGAAATTTTTGCTGATTGGGTTAAGTGTTTGCCGAACTTGCAGTGGATTTCTGGACAAACAGCTCAAGATGTGATTTTTGAAGACAACAGAATTTCTGGGGTGAGATTTGCAGATTTTACGGTTTCTGCCAAAATCACTTTGGATGCAACGGAATTGGGAGATTTGCTGGCTTTAGCGGATGTTGGACACTGCTGGGGTTGGGAATTCCAAGCTGAGTGGGGAGAACCTAGCGCGCCGATCGCCTCTAACGATCTCACAGAACGCTATTCGGTGCAAGCTCCAACTTGGGTGGCCATCATGCAGGATTTTGGCGAGGGCGCGGTGGCGCCAGAAATTCCCGCGCCACCTGTTGACAATCCCGATCGATTTTTCGATGCTTGGAAAGATTACACTCCCGAACAATTTCTCAATTACGGCCGACTTCCTGGGGGATTGTTGATGATTAATTGGCCGATTTGTGGTAATGATTATGGTGAAAAGGTCGATCGACTAATTGAATCTCAAGCATCCCGACAACAATTCCTCCAAGAAAGTCTCTGGCACAGCCAAAGTTTCGCCCGCTTCATTCAAACCCAACTCGGCCCCCGCTACGGTTTAGCAGAGAACATTTTTCCCATTTCAAAAACAGAAAATCAATCAAATTCTTCCCTTCTTTCTGCTTTTGCCTTGCACCCCTACTACCGAGAAAGCCGCCGTTTGCGAGGGATAAGTACAGTCAAAGAACAAGATATTTTGCCGGTTGTCGGGGGTAGAGTCGCGAAATTGCCGATCGATTCTGAGGGAATTTGCGAGACAATTGCGATCGGCAACTATGCCAACGACCATCATTACACCAGCGGCGACATTCCCTTGCAGCCCAAATCCATCCGCTGGGGCGGCCGCTGGACTGGCACTCCCTTCACAATTCCCTACAGTGCGCTAATTCCTGCGACTACAGACGGATTGCTAGTTTGCGAAAAAAATATTTCCGTCTCTCACATCGCCAACGGTGCAACTCGCTTGCAGCCTTTGGTGATGAATATCGGACAGGCGGCGGGGATGGCGGCGGCTTTGTGTGCGGAAGTTGGATGTCAGCCGCGCGACTTAGCTGTCAGAGTTTTGCAAGAAGCTTTGCTGCAAGATTCCGAGGCGAGGGCGGCAGTTGTTCCTTTATTTAATTTGACACGAGATCGATCGGACTGGCTGCATTGGCAACGCTATTATCTCGATCGACCTCAAGCATATCCCGCCAGCGGCGAATGTCCTGTGTCAGTCAAAAGCGATCGAGAAACCGGGTTTCTCAACGAAATTTCTGTATTAGAACCCATAACTTTGAAAGTTGAACCCGGTTTCTACGTAAATCCGCGTAGTAAAACAGCAAATACCGAGAGTCAATTTTCGGGCATTTTCCGCCGTCTGGGCGCACAAGACTGGACACTGACGCTGACAAGTCCCCCATCCTTAGCCGATCGAACTTGGCAACTCGTGACTTTGGACTGGGAAACCGACAGATTTCTACAGAGTTGCGAAACCGAAAAGCCTCTGACGGTATGGGGCAGGCTGAATTTTGCTGGTGCTTGGCTCCTAGCGGGTGCAGTAACATCGAAGAGGTGAGGTTTTTTGCAAAGTTCCGAAAATTGCCAGAAATTTATCCTGATGGATGGGGGGAAGTCTGTATCAGGTTATAGACACTGACACGGAAACTACCCATGCACACCTACACTGCAATTGCTTTACTGAGCCTGTTGGGCATTACCTTGAGTGCCAGCGCCGCTCGATATTTTGAACGCCTAGTGGAACTGCTCGTAATTGCCACTGCTGATTATATGTTCTTGGCGTCCACTCAATCACAAAAAGGCGATCGTTCTCCAGAAAGAGGCAGCGGACGCAGAGAGTTTGCTCAGCACGATCTTTACACACATTACATACTAGCTTAATGGCATAGGACGAAAGAAAGTTCTGCAAATGAGTGGGTTTCTGCCGCCCGTGTCGATCTGATTTTCTGGGATTCTAGTTGGTCACGTTCGTTTGGCAACTGCACTTCTTGTTGACAGTCATTAGGATATTTTTGCGTGTTAAAAATAATAGCAGATCGAGCTGCAACCGCCATCTATTGAGGGATTTACTCTTTCAATATTTGGCGGTTTTGTATGTTCCAGGCTGGAGAGACTTTTGGGAGCATCTCAATGAATGCAAAAAAGCAATTTCTTTACAGTGCGAGCGTCCCCGCTCGCGATTATAGATCGCGAGCGGGGACGCTCGCACTATAAAATCAAAACATCAAAACTGAGATGCTCCCAGACTTTTTACCTGTCAATTCAGGTAACTAAAATTTATTTTGGGTGAGACAATTTAAAAAATTGAGGACTTACGTATTAAGACCAAAGAAATCGGTTTTTTTACCTCATCTGTGGAGTACAACGCAAGATTTTCGTAAAAAACTGCTGGTTAAGCGGAGTCGAAACCCGGTTTCTGCTCGCCCGTGCGTCCAGGACTAAAATCAAATAATTCTCCCATCATGTTTTTTTGGGTAGTCTGGCAAATTCAAGGAAATCAATCCTGATTAGCAAGGGAAAAGTCCGTATCTGTAACTAGACACTGACACGGATACTACCCATGCACACCTACACTGCAATTGCTTTACTCAGCCTGTTGGGCCTTAGCTTGAGTGCTACCGCCGCTCTAAGCATAGAATCCCCAGTCCCACAGCTAAAAACTTCTACCGCTCAATATATGTTATCAGCGCAAACTCAACAAAGAGGAGATCGCGCTCCCCGCAGAGGCACCGGACGGTATGATTTGATGCAGGTCAACACTGACACTCAGGCACTATAATAATTTTGATCGCATTGCCAGAAAGCTAGTTCCGCAACTGACTTGTTTCTGGTTTCGAGGCTGGTTTCGAGGTCGCCCGTGTCGATCGATCGCATTTTCTGGGATTTATAGTTTGTCAGGTTCGTCAGGCCACTGCACTTTTTATTGATACTCCCTAGAAGATTTTTTTTGTAACAAATGTCACAATATAAACTGGAGCTGCCATCTACGTAGAGATATATTCTCGTAGGTGGCGGTTTTGTATTGAAAATGCTCTTTCTCTTTTTCCCATTCTCCCCCTCTCTGAGTCGCCTCAAATTCTTCCGATCGCAATAGTTCTTTACGTTTTCCCCCCACAGGTGGGGTTTAATTTTTAACCGCTGCACTATAATTGACGTGCGATAACTAACTTAATATATAGCTACACCCTGAGTGCAGAGGGTGCAGCTCTCGACTTAAATTCGCCAATAAGAACCACTTATTCGGTGTCGATCGCCTTTAAGCTAAGGCCCGAGTGACCTCAGGAAAATTAACCGGCCTGAATCTTAGGGTAGCTGCCAAGCTTTCCGGCGACTGTCGGCTATGCTTGATTCGGCGGTCTCGCAATATTTCTTTTATGGAGGATGAAAAGATGCCTCCAAGTTTTACTATTTCGGAGATTGTCAGTAACTCAGGGAATCAACGCCACTGAGCTTGTAAGAGTAATCGAGCAAGCTGTACTGACGGGCCTCAGACTTTCGAGGTCTACGTTATTTGAGTCAGGACACTCCTTGAATGCGACGCTAGTTTTCCGCTCTGTCGCTTGTAGTTAAACAGTCTTAAAGTCACTCTCGTCAGTGCTGCAAGCCTCACAAGCTCTTATAACATTGACCGACAAGCGAACATTACCCCGCTTTCTTAGGCTCCATCAGGAGCAAACATTATGCGTACAGGGTTGTAAGGTTTGAGGTGGTAATTGTCCCATCGAAAGTACATTACAAAAGTACACCTGATCGAACAACCCCAAGGCGGTAATGGAAAGATTCAAGGCGATTGAAATCGCCTGGTCGTTTTCCTCTCAGGTCTTTCATACTCTGAGTTTCCCACTTACCTAGTGTTTTTATGAAAAATGACTCTTTAGATCTGGTCAAAAGCCTGAGCCCCAGTGCAATGGATCAGATCATGCTATATCTGGCGTTTAGCGCCATGAGAACCAGCGGACACAGGCACGGAGCGTTTTTAGACGCGGCGGCAACGGCAGCTAAGTGTGCCATTTATATGACCTATATGGAGCAGGAAAACAACCTGCGGATGACCGGACACTTGCATCACATTGAGCCTAAACGGGTGAAAGTCATCGTCGAGGAAGTCCGGGAAGCTCTGACTAAGGGAAAATTGCTGAAAATGTTGGGTTCCCAAGAACCTAGATATTTGATTCAGTTTCCTTATGTCTGGCTGGAACAGTATCCTTGGGTTCCGGGACGCCCTCGGATTCCGGGAAACAGCTTGACGGCGGATGAGAAAAAATATCTCGAAGGCAAGATTCCTCCTAATCCGCCTGACGCTCAACTGATCAATTCTTTTCAGTTTATGGAGTTGATCGAGTTTCTACATAGACGATCGCAAGAAGAAATGTCAGCAGAAAGGCGAATGCCTTTAAGCGAAGCTCTAGCAGAACACATCAAGCGCCGCTTGATCTATTCCGGAACCGTGACTCGAATTGACTCTCCTTGGGGAATGCCTTTTTATGCCCTCACCCGCGCTACTTACTCTCCCGCAGAACAGGAAGAGCGCACGTTTACGATGGTGGAGGATACGGCTAGATATTTCCGACTGATGAAGGATTGGGCGGAAAAACAACCGAAAGTCATGCGAGTTATGGAAACTTTGGATGTTCCGCCGGAACGCCTAGAACAGGCTGTTGAGGAATTAGATGAAATTATTCGTAATTGGGCCGATCGCTATCACAAGCGGGGCGAACCAACGATGATTGTACAAATGGTTTTTGGGCCAAAAGACGACGATTAGTCAGTTGTCAGTTGTCAGTTGTCAGTTGTCAGTTGTCAGTTGTCAGTTGTCAGTTGTCATTGGTTGATTCCTTGAAACTAATGACTAACGATTAATAACTCATATTTCTGGGCGCAGAAACCGGGTTTTATACGAAAATATTGCGTTAATGCCTTGAATAATCGTGCAAAACCCGGTTTCTTGGGTGAGATTTCGTGCAAGCTGGACTAGGCTAAAAAAGTTCTCCAAGCGGAGGCTAGGACGATCGCTGCGATCGCTCCGATGAGTGTATTGAAAAAATTCACTACCTCGTTCGTGAGCCACTCAAACTTTGATTGCACCGTCGCACCAATCACGCTCTCGATGTTCGTAGCAATAAAAGCTGCAACAACACAAAAGACAATTCCTGTCAAGTCAATTACACCCACAGCCCAACTCACAAGAGCAATCAGGATCGATCCGACAATACCTGCGATCGTTCCTTCCAAACTTACCGCCCCTTCCGTACCCCTAGGTACAGGCTGCAAGGTAGTAATCAAAAACGTATGCTTCCCGTAAGCTTTGCCGATTTCGCTAGCGCAGGTATCGGAAAGTTTGGTGCAGAAACTCGCCGCATAGCCCAGCAACAACAAGGAAATCACATCTTGTGACACAGGCCAAATAGCATCTTGTGGCACAGGCATCTTGCCTGTGTCTCCTAAAATACCGCCTGTGTCTCCTAAAATACCGCCTGTGTCTCCTAAACCTGTGTCTCGGAAAATACATAATGCCAAAACTGCCACAGCACAAATAGCAGCGGTTAAAGCCGAACCCCAGACATTTTCCGGGCCTCGGGCGCCCGATCGCTTTTCGGCAATACCTTCAGCTTCTTTTTGGGCTTTGCCAATGCGGGTAACTCCAGATCCGACCAGAAAGTAGAACATGACCACAGCATAGCCTTGCCATCCCAAACTGCCCCAGATGATAACACCCAGCAGCCAACCGTGGAGTTGTCCAGCCGGAGTAAGCAATTTTTTGGGAGCAAGGGTGGCGATCGCGAGTAAAAATGTATTCAGGGCGATCGCCACCAACCAAGGATTAGACCAAGACAAATAATTAAAAAAGAATTCTGAGTTTTGCATAGCCTCTAGTAGCGTCTCTTATTGTTATGAACAGTCAAGTCTTATTTCATCTTGCCTTCCCCGTAACCGATATCGATCGAACCAAAGCATTCTATGTCAGCGGGCTCGGCTGCGAATTGGGTCGGGAGTCACCCAGTTCTCTCATTTTAAATCTCTGCGGCCATCAGATTGTCGCCCACGTCACCCACGAACCTCTAACACCCCAGCGCGGCATCTATCCCAGACACTTCGGCTTAGTTTTTACCTCGGAGTCTGACTGGGAAGCGCTGTTAGAAATGGCGCGGCAAAAACAGTTGAATTTTTATCAAGAATCAAGACGGCGGTTTCCAGGTTTGCCCACAGAACACCGCACCTTTTTTCTAGAAGATCCGTTTGGAAATTTGTTGGAATTTAAATATTACTGCGATCCAGAAGCAATTTTCGGTCGCAGCGAATACGCTCAAGTTGGAGATTATGTACTAGGAATCAGAGATTGTTACTAGAGATTGTTTGGGTAAATTTAGAGGGTACAATAGGAGCCTCTAGTTCTCGAACTAATGCGTTAATACTTTGAGAATCTGTCACCATTTGGCGGTGCAGCAAAACGTTGAGTTTAACTTCTTTACCTACTGGCATTTGGGAGCTGTGCGACGGTAAAATCATCACATCAAATGGCGTCCACATTGATGTAAAATTTATGCGTTTGAGCATAGTCGCATCTTGGTTCAAATCGCGCAACAAGCCACTATCGGGGCGCATATCCAGGTATCCTGGTAGGCGCAGGGAATAGGCGGTGAGGGTTCCTTTGTGGGGGGAAGATATGGTTATGAAACGCTGGACTCGGTTAATACCTCCGAGTCGCTGGACGTAGTAGCGACTGACGATGCCTCCCATGCTGTAGCCTACTATGTCGATCGCCTGTTCTGGATCGAACGTCTCAGAAATGTAGTCTGCCAGTTGCTTGGCTAGGGAGTCGAGGCCGAGGCTGCCGTCGTTGGGGGTGAGGTTGAGGCTGTGGACACACCATCCAAGTTGGGTGAGGCGGGCGGACATTTTGTCAAAAATAGTCTTTGTGTCCCAGATGCCGTGGATGAGAATGACGGGATTGCGATCGAGCGAACTGTTCATTTGAAAAGAAAATTGCTTGCCGATTACAGCATAAATTACTCCCCTAGGGAGTTTGACCCCGAGTAGGACAGATGGCGAATCGGCTTGAGGTATCGCTGGCCAATAGCAAATCAGTCATAAATTCTGAGATAATCGTAAATAAGTGCAAAGTTAAAACTGGCATTACTGAGTAAAAATTACTAGAAGCTCTGCATTTTTAATCAAAAAATGTAAATTTTGATTAAGAAATATAGACAAAGGTTGCCTTAGCTCGTAATCTAACTTTGTTGACAAACTTGTACAAATTTCTCTAAAAAAACAAAAGGAGTAAGTCTAATGTTTGGTTTTATCAAAAATTTCTTCGGCGGTATTTTCGGCTTTTTTGCTGGACTGTTGGGCTTGAAAAAGTCTGAATATTTCCTAGATTTGGGCGAATCTTCGGATAAAGAACCTGCGAAGGTTGCACCTGCGAAGGCTGAGCCTGTTGCAGCCGCACCGGCAAAAGTTGAGGCTGTCAAGTCTGAGAAGTCTGAACCGGCGAATAAAGCTAAGGTAGAGAAAAAGTCTAAGAAAGAAAAAGAACCAGTCGCTAGCGCTGCTGCTAAGACTTCGGAAGTGCCGAAGGTACCTGCTGCTGCAACTAACGGCAAAGTGTCGAGTCAAGCTGAACCTGTTCTGACTTTTGCTCCTAATAATTTAATGCCGACACCAACTGCAAATCGTCGCACCCCAGGCCCAAGCATGAATAATTTCCGGGAAATGGCTCGTCAGGTGAAAACCAAGTAGGAAATGGAGAATTCGCAATAGGGAATTGGGGATTGGATAATTCCAAATGCTGGGGTTGAAAAATTAAAAATGGGATTCCTCATTTTTAATTTTTAACTCTTTTTTTATTCCCTATTTCCTGGGTGTCTGAGAAAGGCTAATCCGCTGTATAGCTGGAACGCCGAGTCCCAAGGAGTTTCGGATTTGCGCTCTACCTCTACATGAGATTCGATTTTGCTTAACATATGCGTGTAATCGAGAACTGTCTCCGCAAAGGGAGTAAATTCCGACCAAACTGTAACGTCAAGCTGTTGGTCAAATATTTCTAGCAAATGATTCCAGTTAATTCTGGTGGTACTTTGAGGTATTTGTGGGGATTTTTTGACACTAGATTTTTTGTTTTTTGACTGCGGTGAAGCTACGCTAGTTGCTGAACTTTGAGTGAAGTCAACGCCTTGTTTAAATTCGTAACTTTGGTCGCAAATTCGCAGAATGCAGTTGCGGCTGGGAATGTGCAAGTCGCAGATTTGAGCGTAATCTTGGGTGATTTCTTTGTGGCGAAATTGCTCGTTTCTGCGGTTGGGCGAGTAGTCCATGATTTCCATGAACATTGGTAATAAGCCTTCTACTCTTTGGCTGACTTCTGACCAGTTAAATTCTATAGCACCGAGCCGATTTAGGTTATCTTTACAAACAACCGCTGGAGAAGAGAGAGACTGGAAGTGTTGGACTCGGAAAATTTGGATGTTTTTAATGTCGGCTAGGGTTGCCCAAAATACGGGAATTCCGGCGTTGAGAAGTTCTTGGCCGTAAATTCTGAGTTCGGCAATGGGGCCGGTTTTGTAGAGTCTCCAGCCGCGGCTTTGAATTTGCATCCGGGTTGTGTACGCGTCGATTTTGAAGATTCTGCTGATATTTTGTACGGCTGCGGGTTTGTCTTCGGGACTCACTGGTTCGAGGATGAGGAGTCCGGGTTCTAGGCTGCTGGGGTCGTTTTTGGCAGTTTCGATGGCTTGTTGGCGGAGGTTTTGTTGTGCCGTTTCAATGCGTTGAATGCCTTGGCGGGCCTGGGAAACGATTTTGGGGTTGGTGATGTCGCGGAGTATTTGTTTGTAGGTGGTTTGGGCTTTGTCGGGGTTGTTGGTGAGTTCGTAGTAACGACCGATGTAGTATTGTACCCAAGGATTTTCGGGGGATTCTTTTTGCAGTTGTTTGATGAGTTGGGCGGCTTGTTTGTAGTCTTGGCTTTCGAGGGCGGTGGCTATTTCGTGGATGTCTGTCATGGCGGTTGGGGGAATGGGTGTGTTTCTATCTTGGCTGATGTTTGGTTGGTTTTGCCAGTGATTAACAAGTTTTGCTTTGATGTTTGTGGGTAATTTTCGGCTGTTTGCAAGGATAAGATTTAGATTTTATAACCGCGGATGAACGCGGATGTGTCCTGAGAAGTGCTATATAATATTTGGGCTGGTGTTTGTTAAAGTTGATTGGAATTAATGCTGAGGGTGTATGAACCTTTGCTGGTGCGATCGAGTCCTTGAACAACTATTTTGTAAGTGCCGTTACTGGGCAATTTTACGGTTATTTGGGATTCTCTCTTGTTGACGCGAACTGCTTTGATATCTACAATTTTATTGTCACTGGGTGCGATGAGGGTGATGAAGTGCTCGAAGGATCTGCTTTTGAGGTCGATGGTGATGGATTGATTTGCATTTCCTTGGAAGCTGTGTTCGCGGTAGAAGCTGCCGTTGGGAAGGCTGGGGTCGCCGTCTTTGAGGGTTCCGCGTTGCTGTAGGAGGGAAAGGGAGGTGAGTTTTGGTCGATCGACATTTTTGAAATCTAGGCCATAATTTGTCATGGGTGTGTCAAGACCATTTCCTTCTCTGACTGTGACGATAAAGGCAGTTTGGTTTTTGGTATCTCGGACTATTTTATCAATAAAATTGGCTTGTATTTTGGGTTGATTTAAATGTTTTGGTTGGTCAAAATTGGGTTTTGATATACACAGAACCACGCCTCCATCTTGATAGCGGGCGCTGTAGAACCAATATTTTTGACCGTTAGTTGTGAATTCGTTTCTGAAGAAGATAGTGTATCTTTCAAGTTGCGGTAGTTGTTGGTTGGGGCGACAATTTTTATCGATGTTGATTTCGGTGGTTGATGGCTGTCGCTGGGCGAAAACTGCTGGGATGCTGGCGGTGGCTAAGACTGCTGAGATAATGGCGGTGATTGTGGGCGATCGCATTTTCATGAATTATACTCCCGTTTTTTGATTTTCTTTGAACCGTAGATGCACGCAAGTTAACGCAGATGTCGGAAAATTAATCTTTGTTACGATCGAGGTTTTGTTGGATTCTAAATTTTCTTATTTTTCTCGAATAACTTGATACATTCTGTCAGCCTTTGTCTGCCATTTACCTGAGTGTCTGAACCATTGAGTCTCTGAAAACTATTTAAATCTATAGATTTAATCTGATAAAGTTTATGTCCTGCGGGGCCGTCCGTGAACTCAATCACGGTGGGATGGATCATAGTGTTTTTATTGACATTACCTCGAAAACAGTAACGATAACTTGTATTTCTTTGGTAGCCAAATCCTGTGACAGTCTTCTTGGATTTCCTTAAGAATATGTACTCTTTACCGGGCTGATTTGTTTTGCTTGTTTGTCCGTAAAAGTAGTCGCCATTGGGGATGCTTTGAATGGTCGGTGTGGATTGTGCTAAGATTGGGAGGGAAGCTACACTAAAAATTAGTAAGTTGATTGTGAAGCTTAAGGGCGATCGCATTTTCATCATTGTTTATCTCTGTAAATATTTCTCTAATTCGGCTGTGCGCTGTTTAGTAGCTCGTTCCAAACACTCATTCAGAAAGCCTTGAAACCCGCTACCACCGCGATTTCTATACACTTCAAATTCGCAGCTATTATCTCGCACTTTGATCCAGCCTAACTGAGCTTCCGCAAGTAGGGCTTTCTCTTCCTTGCTCAATTTAGCAGCCAGTTGCTTGTAAACCTCGTTCAGGCGTTTATCCGAGGCTTCGTACCTTAACCTAATACAAGATCTGACTTGTGCATCTCCTTGGGGGCGATCGCAATTAATCTGTTGAGCGATCGCAGAGTGCTCAGATTGTGCGAAAACTGATGTTGTAGCTAACATTGTCAAAAGCGCGATTGACCAAAAGAGCGATCGGCTTTTCCTTAAATTTCTTTTCATTGCCCTTAAACACCTATTTTACGAATTCTCTTAACACAAGACAGATTTGATATAATAAATTTAAAACTTTTTTTTATATTTGGCGGTTCGCCCTGTCGATGGGATTGCCAAAGTATATTTGATAGCTGCATCTACCGCCGGCATATTTGACCAAATACCAATTTTGCGATCGATTTCAACTTCTAGAAGCGTCACCAGATTGTCTGTCATGATTACGGAATCAGCTAACAATCGTGTTTGCTGGCCCTCCGGTGTTGCTAGGGAAACAAAAACCCGGCTTGGGTGTCCTGCGCGGGCTAAATTGCTAGTAATCATCGCTGTAATAGTTTGTCCTAAACCAGTGCCCAGATTGTCCGCTTGAACTATCAAAACTGGACGGCGTTTCGCAGTCCGCAAATCAGCGTTGGGAAACAAAGCCAGCACTACATCACCTCGCCTATAAAGCATCGTAAGCATCCATTTCAGGTCGTTCCCAATCCTCTGCAAACCTGCTCAACCTTACCCGTAAATCTCCTGCTTGTTGCCGATCGATACCGAGAGATTGCAGCTCTACTAATCCTGATTCTGCCAGAAAAGTAACGATAACTTTCCCTTCAGTTAAGTCGCCCGGAGTTTCTAATAACACAACTTTGCCGTCTCGATATATACCCTTTACTGATTTTAACATTTTAGTTTTATGCCTAATGACTCATTGACATTTTAGCTTCGTTTACCATATCTAGCACTTCAGGGAGATATTTTTTGGGATGGGTACTTTTCAAAAGCGGCTCCTACCAAGGATAAAGCCACCATTGGTGCTGTTACCGCCCTCAAGATTCTCCTACCCAAAGAAACAGGTTCAAAACCAAACTCGATCGCCCTTTCCACTTCTCCATCAGTCCAGCCGCCCTCCGGGCCAATAGCAATCGCGATCGATAATTCTCCCCGATAATCTTGCTCCCCCCTTATTAAGGGGGGCTGGGGGGGATCTTCCCCATCTTGCTCCCCCCTTAGCAAGGGGGGCTGGGGGGGTTCTAAACCAATCAAACAATCCCACAAATGTCGATTATCCCCGCGAGCCACACAAATATATCGATATTTTTGACAGCAATCTTTTACCGCCAAATCAAAGGAAAGAGGCTCATAAACCGTCGGCACAATTTGACGTTCCGACTGTTCCGCCGCCTCCGCAGCAATTCTTCTCCAGCGATCGACTTTTTGCGTACTTGGTTTGAGCAAAGTGCGATCGCTCGTTACGGGCACAATACTTGCCACGCCCAACTCCGTCGCCTGCCGAACAACCTCGTCAAAGGCGTTTCCTTTGGGCAAAGCGGCGATCAAAGTTACTGCGACCGGAAGCTCCCTGTTAACGGCAATCTCCTCTTTTATCGAGGCAAATAACCCGGTTTCCTGGGCTTTTAGAATTGCTGACCACCAATGTCCTCGGCCGTCCATTGCTATAAATCGATCGCCCGCTTGCAACCGCAAGACGCGATTTAAATAATGCTGTTGTTCTTTTGTTAAGTCGATTTTGTTAGCACTAATTTGGGCTGCGGTAACTGCTAATCTTTGTAATTGAGCCATGAGATTTTGGATTGCTCGTTTTATATTAGATTTTTTTATTTAACCGCAGAGGGCGCAGAGAGCGCAGAGGAAGAGAGGAGATAGACTGTTTACCGCTCAACTAAACCTACTCAAACCTACTCAAAGGCTTAAAGTCCAGTCATTCGTAGTGGGTCAAGCACCACAGGGTCAAACGGCTGACCCTTTATTCCTTGGTCTAAGACATCAGGAATTACTTTTCTAATGATATTAAATGAGCCATTCACATCAGCATTTAATAACTTACCCTTTGCTGTTTTATACAATCCTCTCGCTATTCTCTTTCCCTGAAACACAGGTTTTTTTCCCCCATATTTAGGTAGAGCATCTCCATCTACAGCACTGGCTTGAGATGTATACGATTCTTCTGTTATGACTACTTTAATTCCTTTTAATTTGGCTTTATACGTCAACATTTCTATTAACCTATAATGAGGAATGCTCACAAATTGTTGATTATTCCTTTTGCCTAAATTAATCTCTTGTTTCCAAGTAGGATTATGTCCAATTACTAAGATTCCTATTTGATGCTCCGTACACCAATCTATCACTATTTTACTGGCTGTATGTAGATAGTTGTCTACTCTACAGTTGCGTTTATGAGTGAGTTTTTTTAATCTTTGAGATTGGGTTTGATTCTGCTTGATTTTTAGCTCAGATTGTAAACAGGAACGTTGTTTATTGTAAAAGGTGTTAATAGCTTTTAGTGGTCTGCCTTTAATTAAAAGAGGTCTGAGACCTGTTTGATTGGTAGTTACAGCCATTAGGTTATTAACTCCTAAGTCTATACCTGCTATTTGTTGATAATTGGTTGTCTCCTCTGCTTTTTCATAAACTATTTCTACTACATAACAACTACTCTTCGGCACAATTCTCGCCTCTATTATTTCCTCTACTGATGTCGGAATTTGTATTTCACTCATTGAGAGCTGACAAATTCCTTTTTTTAAGGCTTTTTTCGAGATTGATTCGTGAGAATATGGAAGGATATTGCGCCCTTTGGTTTTATGTTTGTATCTAGGGATTTTGGGTTTACCTAAGAATTTTTCAGGATGTTTCTGCCAAGCTTTTAGAGCTTTAAAATAACTTGTCCATGCTGAATCTAATCTTCGGATGATTTGCTTGCTAACTTTTGTTGGTAGGGCTTTGTAGTCTATAGTTTGGGATAGTTGGTGGTAAAGTTGGTTAAAGTTTAATTTCTGGTTCTGTTGAAAAAAGTGCTGACGATAATGATAATTAGCTAGGTTAAACAAATTTTTCGACAAAAAAGCCTTGTGGTCAATCTCTGACCAGAAATGATGCTTCTTTGTGATAATATGACGTTCAACTAGCTTCATGTTCTGATTATACTACCAGTTGGCTTTTCTGAAAACTCCCAGCAAAAACTTACTCACTATTGGCATTTTGCTATAAACATGAGTAGTATTGAGGAGAATTAGCTAGATTTTTGGGAGCTGCATCAACCCCGATTTATTTCTTAGTCCGCGCAGGCGGACATCGTTTGTATAGAAGCGATTTCAATCGCCGTTTTTATCTAAAAAAAAACTGTTCAGAAACAATAAAGGCAAAGCATTTACAACCGGAATTATTTGACAAATTCAAGGTTTTTTCTGCAAATGCTCTGCCCTTATGTTACTTTGGTCTGAACTTTATCTGATGCGATCGAAAATTGACAATCGAAAATCGGCTTATCCTTCCTCCTTAATCTTCTTCAAATAAGTGGAAATTGCCTCTGTAGCTAGCTGCGTGATAGGCTTGCCCTGACGGGCTGCTTCTTCCTTGAGCTCGTTGTAGATTTCATCGCGGACGCTGATGCGACGGCGGACTTTACCACCGCCAGCAGTGGCAGTCTCGTTTTCATCGCCGTTACTAGACGTAACATCTAAATCATTAATCTCAGTTGTCATCGAGTCAGCAGATTGGTGATTGGTTACAAATTGACGGATAGATTCTAACCCAACGCGATCGCAAAAATCGCCAAAACTCTCGCTTTGTTGCCGTTTTTGCTTGAAATAAACAAAAATTGGCTCGAAAAAAGCTTCAAAATCATTGACGTGCAGCTTTTCCTCAATGGGTTTTGCCAGCCGGGTTTGTGAGGGAGAACCGCCCAGCCAAATCTGGTAAGATTCCGGGAAACTCCCAACAAATCCCAATTCTGCCATATAAGGGCGAGCGCATCCATTGGGGCAGCCAGTCATCCGCACTACAAAATGCTCGTCTGGTAAGCCAACTTTGGTCAAAATCGCCCGAATCCGCTCTAAAATGCCGGGAATCGCGCGCTCGGACTCGGTAATCGCTAGCCCGCACGTGGGAAATGCCGGACAAGCCATAGAATAACGTACTAAGGGGTCGATCGCAGTTTCCGGTTGAATGCCGCGGCGATCGAGTATTCCCTGAATTTCTGATTTGATATCCGGCGAAATATCGTAAATCGTCACGTTTTGGTGCGGTGTCACCAGCAGAGGCAAATTGTACTTCTGCACGATTTCCCGCAAAGCCGTTTTTAGCTGAAACGAGCCTTCATCCTTAATCCGACCGTTTTCTACGGAAATGCCGACAAACAGTTTGCCGTCGCCTTGTTCGTGCCAGCCCAAGAAATCAAAATACTTCCACTCAGGCAGAGGTTTAAACGCTTCTAGCGGTTTGCCAAAATATTCGGCTACTTTTTCGCTGAACCACTTGACGCCTTTGTCGTTAATCAGGTACTTGAGTCGGGCGTGTCGTCTGTCTGTGCGATCGCCAAAATCTCTTTGGGTTGCTACAATTGCCTTGACCAAATTGTAAACATCATCCTTGGCAACATAGCAAATCTCGTCCGCAACGCGAGCAAAAGTTTCTTCTTTGTTGTGAGTGCGCCCCAAACCGCCGCCGGCAAACACGTCAAAACCTTGCAACTCGCCAGCTTCATTGGTAATTACCACCAAGCTCAAATCCTGAGAGTACAAGTCTATTGAATTGTCTCCCGGTACAGTAACAGAACACTTGAACTTGCGCGGCATATAATGCTCGCCGTAAATCGGCTCTTCCTTGTCGTCGCTAAAGATTGTGCCGTTCGCGTTTTGCTGTCTGGCGGCCTTAACTGCGGGGTCTTCCTCAGCGGAAATAGCCTTTTCGCCATCGAGCCAAATTTCGTAATAAGCACCGGTTTGCGGTGTCAGCAAATCGGCGACATTGTTGGCGTATTGCAAAGCATACTGGTATTCTGGGCGATTTTTGTAAGGTGCTGGCGGTGCCATGACGTTGCGGTTCAAGTCGCCGCAAGCTCCCAAGGTTGACCCCATATTTTTAATAATTGAGGAAAACACTGCTTTAAGATTTTTTTTCAGCACGCCGTGAATTTGGAAACCTTGGCGGGTTGTGACGCGCAGCGTGTGGTTGCCGTATTCTTCTGATAGCTTGTCTAACGCCAAGAAGAGCTGGGGTGGAACTAACCCGCCGGGATTGCGGGTACGGAGCATGAACTGATAGTCTTTTTCTTGTCCTTTAACTCGATTGTCGCGGTTGTCTTGTTGGTACGAGCCGTGAAATTTGAGAATCTGAATCCCGTCTTCGGTGAAGTGGGTTGTTTCTTGTAACAGTTCAGTCGCAACGGGTTCTCGTAAATAGTTGCTGCGTTCTTTGAGACCTTCTGATTTCGAGGGCTTGCGCGCCGCAGCGGTTGAATTGGTAGATGTGATCATGGGAATGTATAGTGCCAGTTATAATTAGATAAAGGTCGATCGAATATTTCTTGACAATTGGACAGTTGACAAATTTGCACTTGACAAATTTCCTCAGAAATGCTGTGGCGGATCTGTTGACAACCCGGTTAAGAACTAAGTTAATAACGGTAATCCGGTAGGAATTCTGATGTTGTTCTATTTTAACACGTTCGAGCCCGGGCCCCAAAAATTGTAATTAAGAGTTTATACTTTGGCTAGCTTAACTGCTGGAAACTTTAGAAATAATTAACCTCAACCTTTAAAACTATGTCACTGTATGACGAAGACACCTTTGTGGTATTAGAAACAAACCAGCCGGAGCAGTTTTTGACGGCGGTGGAACTATTAGAAAAGCTGAAAGCGGTCTTATCCCAGGAACACGAAGATTTGCCGGCTGATGTGGTAAAATTTCCTTCGGTGGAAGCTCAAGCTAAGTATTTAATTGATACTTATTGTGAATTAGATGTCGGGCCTGGAAAGTTTTTGCAGTGGTATGCAGTGCGTTTAGAAAAATAATTTTGGGAATCGGGCATTGGGCATTGGGCATTGGGCATTGGGCATTGGGCATCAAGAATTGGTTATTACAACCAACAAGTAACAAATAACAAATAACAAGTAACAAGTAACAACAAACAAAAATAACCAACAACTAACTCATGCCCTATGCCCTATGCTCCATGCCCCATGCCCAATTCCCAATTAATCTTCTAACTGTTGAACAGATGATACTTCAACGGCGGTAACATCGATCGTACCGGGCGGAGTCAAACGGCTAAAATGACCTTCCTCTATTTTCAAAGGTTCGCCACAATTAGCACACTGAAACTGAGTTTGATTTAAAGCTGTGAATTCGTACTGACAAACAGGACACTTGTCTTCAATTAAATTGCGTTTCAGCCACCACTGAAGCGCGAAAAATCCTACCACAGGTGTCAGCAGCAACAAACCTACTACAATCAAAAATGATTTAACTACCCAACCCAAACCAATTGACACCAACACGCAGGCGATGCCCAGCAATATCAGCCAATTGCTAATACGGGGTAGGTTTAAAGAGATTTTGGGGGTGCCTTGGTTCACGGTGGTCTCCTTTGGTGTCTTTTCAGGTAGGCATAACTCTATCAGTTGACAGTTGACAGTTGACAGTTGACAGTTACTGTACGGGAATCAAATTGTACTAATAAATTTAGATAGTGTTTGAGCTAATTTTCCTATTATACATTGAGAAACTGCCCTCTACGTCATAAATTAATCTGGGCGATCTATCTGAAAAATCCCAATTAGAGATTGACAAAGGGATTGAAAACTGAACGCTGCGAGGGTTTGTTCCCTCAACCAATGCCGATCGCACTTTTTATCTTTTCCTCGCAGCATTTCCACACAAGCAACCGCTACTGCTGCCGGATCTCGGTGAGGAACTCGCCATCCCAGTTTACCATCTTGCAGCGGATCGGCAGATCCGTCCGCGTCCCCGGCGAGCACTGGTATTCCGCAAGCTAAAGCTTCCAAATACACTATACCGAAGCCTTCCTGGGAGGGCATTACATAAGCATCGGCTAACTGATAATGTGCTGCTAAATCTGCTGTCGGTACAAAACCCGCAAATATAACTCTTTCGGCAACTCCCAAATCGGTGGCGAGTTTTGCTAATCTAGGGCGATCGTCCCCGCGTCCAATAACCAAGTATTTCACATTGGGAAAACTTTTGGCAATTTCCGGCAAAGCTTGAATTGTGACATCGACGCCTTTGTAACTATCGGTCGATCGCAATCGGGCTACAGTCATCAATATTTTAGCACCAGTCAGATCGTACTTTTCTAATAAATGCAGCGGTTTGGGACCGATAGTAAATAGTTTTTCATCTACAGTACAAGGCACTATTTGGAATTTCTCGGGATTTAAGTTGTTGAGTTCGCAAGTGCGATCGCGCGTGTACCTGCTAATCGTCCAAATGCGATCGGCTTGTCTCATTGCTATTTGATATTTTAGCGGAAGTGTTTCCCAAACTTCCTTGCCGTAAGTTAAAATCGTGTAGGGAATTCCCAACGGCTGGCATAATGTTTGAATCAGCGGTGCAAGTTTGATGTGACCGCAGAAAACCCGTTGAGGTCGTTTTTGCACCAAGCAGGTTAGCAATTTGGTGGCAAACTTAAAACGGCCAAGCCAAGCGGGATCAGTTTTTAGGTAAGAGAATTTGAGATTTTTGGACTCGAAGGGATTGTGACAATCTGGCCCATCTCGCAACAGCAAAATTTCTGCTTGTGGCGGAAGGTTGTTGGCTGCGGTTAGTGACAAATAAGCTTTCAGGATGTCTTGAATGTAGGATTGAATCCCGCCTTCGCTGGAAAATATTTCTAGGAAACAGAATAGGTGATTTGTCGATCGCATTTTTATTTAGATTTGATAGATAAGAAGACACGGCGGTTGAAACCGCGTCTATACAAGCGAAACCCGCCTCCGCGGGTTGAAGATAAAAGACACGGCGGTTGAAACCGCGCCTATACAAGCGAAACCCGCCTCCGCGGGTTGAAGATAAAAGACACAGCGATTGAAATTACGTTATTCTCTTTAGTCCGCGGAGGCGGACATCGTTTGTCTAGGCGCGGTTTCAACCGTACGTCCTATCTTAACTTTCATCTGGGCCCTAACTTTCATGTCGCCCAAAAAACAAAAAGCCCCTAAACATCGCTGGTTAGGGGAGAAAATTATCAGGGTGCATCTACTAATGTGGTTAGTATAGCATCCTTTTGTGGGGTGTCACCCATCATGGGTGACACCAACGCAGTTTTTTCGATGAGAATAAATTATATTTGAGGTGCTAAATGATTGCCAAAGCTTGTATGTCCGATCGCATTGTCGCTGTTAACCTAAGATAGGACTGACGCAAAAATCCTCAGAAAGCCTGTAGATTCGTAGATCTATGCTCGCGAAAGCCGATATTTTTCCAGAAATCGGGTTGGCGATCGGCAAGTCCTATATTATTTAAAATAAATCCGTGCTAGACCTCAAATTAATCCGAGAAAATCCGCAAGCCGTACAAGAGGGCCTCAACACTCGCGGAGGCAATCACGAAATCGAGCCAATTCTGCAACTAGACAAACAGCAGCGGGAGTTGGAAGGTAAGCGATCGCAACTGCAAGCCCGCAGCAACGAAATAGCCAAACTCATCGGGCAAAAAAGAAAATCGGGTTTACCCCTCGAATCTCCCGAAATTCAGACTCTGCAAGCCGAAGGTAACGAAGTCGGCACGCAGTCGAACGAATTGCAAGCACAGGAAAAAGACTTAAAAGCTCAAATAGAAGCTCTATTGTTACCATTGCCGAACTTGCCCGGTAAGTCAACTCCGTTAGGCAAAAATGAAGATGAAAACATCGAAATCCGGCGCTGGGGAGACGAATACATTCCCCAAAATCCCGAGATTTTGCCCCACTGGGAAATCGGCGAAAAATTAGGAATTATCAACTTTGAACGGGCAGTAAAAATCGCTAGTCCCCGCTTTGTCACGTTAGTTGGCGCAGGTGCAGCCCTGGAAAGAGCGATTATTCAATTTATGCTCGATCGCCATACAAAAGCTGGTTATGTAGAAGTAATTCCCCCACTTTTAGTTAACACCGAATCCCTCACAGCAACCGGGCAGCTTCCCAAATTTGCTGAAGAAAGTTTTAAGTGCGATCAAGACGATTTATGGTTAATTCCTACTTCTGAAGTTCCGGTGGTGAATTTGTACCGAGGTGAAATCTTGACAGCAGAACAGTTGCCAGTTTATCACTGTTCTTTCACTCCTTGTTTTCGCCGGGAAGCGGGAAGTTACGGCAAAGATACGCGGGGATTGATTCGGTTGCACCAATTTAATAAGGTGGAATTGGTAAAACTGGTGCATCCGAGTACCTCTGAGGCTGAGCACGAAAAGCTCGTGCAGGATGCTGAGGGTGTTTTGCAGGCGCTGAAATTGCCTTATCGGGCGATCGAGCTTTGTACCGGCGACTTAGGTTTCGCGGCGGCAAAAACCTACGATTTAGAGGTGTGGCTGCCTTCTGCGGGCAAATACCGCGAGATTTCGAGTTGTTCCAATGTCGCAGATTTTCAGGCGCGGCGGGCAAATATTCGGTTTAAAGAAGCGGGGAAAAAAGGTACTCAATTCGTGCACGCGCTTAACGGTTCCGGTTTAGCTGTGGGGCGGACAATGGCGGCTATTTTGGAGAATTACCAGCAGCCGGATGGGACGGTAAAAGTGCCGGAAGTTCTCCAATCTTATCTCGGTCGCGAGGTTTTGTAAACTACGAAGACACGGCGGTTGAAACCGCGTCTATACAGACAAAACCCGCCTCCGCGGGTTGAAGACAAAGGCGGTTGCGAGGTATTGTAAACTACGAAGACACGGCGGTTGAAACCGCGTCTATACAGACAAAACCCGCCTCCGCGGGTTGAAGGCAAAGGCGGTTGAAATTAGGCGATCTTCTTGAGTCCGCGGAGGCGGACATTGTTTGTGTAGGCGCGGTTTCAACCGCCGACTCAAACGGGGTTTCTGACTTACAAATTTTTTAGTGCTTCCTTGATATCCAGCGCCAAAAATCTATCCAACGCTAAATACATCCAATAAAGAGATAACTGAGCATCACTGTTAGTCTTTTGAAACCCCAAAGCATAGGACATTTTTTCATAGCTGGGGTGAATAATTAACGTGTACAAGTCGCAAAGATTGGGAAAATCTGTTTGGATTTCTACTAAAATTTTTTGTACATCCTCAATCAAAGTAATTCGGTATTCTTCTAAATATTTCGGATCGATTACCCAACAGCGGACAAACACTGACTGGCAATTCCGATCTCCTGGTAGCGCCATCTTGAAAGGATCGATATCAGAAACAGAACTTAAATGCAGGCTTTTGCTGGGAGCACTAAAAAAATTAACATCCGATTCGCTAGCGGTGGGATAAAGTAAATAAAATCCGACTGGATTGAGATTGTCACAGCGACGCAAAACTCGCATTCCTTTTGAATATTGAGCAGCCGAAAGCCGAATAACTTTAGCAATCTTTTGTGGAACTGCGTTCGTACTGCGGTTCATCCAGTTATAATAGCTTGCTAGTAAATTAGCGACGGGGATTGCATCGCACCGAGGGTTAAAATCATCTAATTTGAGTTTGACTGAATTTTCGGGCTTCGGCGGATCTAAAATTTCTGGGATGGGTTGAATTTGAATTGCTGTAGCGTTTCCGTCAAAGTGTTTTTCGATCAATCCGAGTGCTTCTAGTTTATCTAACATCATGCCGGCGGCGCGATCGCTCCCGCGATCGGAATCCGAGTAAAATAGTTCTGCTGCTTCCCGGTGAGTGCACTGCACTTCTGTGGCTGGTAATTCCAGTTTAGTCAGCGGCGGTTTGACGCGGGGCTGGCTTTCCTGAAGCTGTTTCACTGATAAGTAAATCCAAAGCCTGACAAAGCATTCAGCCCTAGTGCGAGTGACGCCTACTCGTTTCATCAACAGGGAAACAGCGGCGCGGCGCTGAGATTGAGAATACCAACTATCTAGTTTTGCAATATCCATTTCAGTCGGGAAGCAGGGAAGGAACTCTAGTTATATTTTGGCTTAATTTTACAAAAAACTTCACCCCGCTTCATGTTACTTGTTGCCGCTGTTGCTGAACTTGTCTGATTTCCCCTGACTCTACAATACAACTGGTTGCTCCTTGCAGGTTCAGTGCTTCACAAAGCACAATCAATTTTAGATATTTTCAGGCTTGATTTAAGTATGTCGTTGAACAGTTGACAGTTGACAGTTGACAGTTGACAGTTTGAGAGCGGCCTCTACCCTTAAGTCCGAGGATTGGAGTAATGAATAGTCTGATTTTAATTTCTC
>NZ_JAEQCF010000047.1:0-37171 GCF_020738625.1 Microcoleus sp. PH2017_09_SFU_O_A | reverse complement strand
TGACAGTTGACAGTTGACAGTTGACAGTTTGAGAGCGGCCTCTACCCTTAAGTCCGAGGATTGGAGTAATGAATAGTCTGATTTTAATTTCTCCCGATCGGGCGGGCTTTCAACCAATTCTTTCTGGTTAAATTGATTTACACTCACTTACTTACTTACTTACTTAACAAACAACGAACTCGACTAAATTAGTATTTTGAGAGGTTTAGGGTATGCACAGCGCTTATATCAATCGGATTGGGAAATTTTTGCCGGGAGAAGCGATTAATAATGATGAGATGGAGGAGTATCTAGGCAAAATTGCCGATCGCCCTTCGAGAGTCAGACAGCGCATTCTCAACAGTAACGGGATTAAACTGCGCTATTACGCGATCGACAAACAGCAGCAAACACTCTATTCTAACAGCCAAATGGCAGCGTTTGCTGTCCGGGATGCGATCGCCCAGGCAAATTTGGAACCAGGGGCGATCGACTTATTAGCCTGCGCCACCACTTTACCAGACTTATTAGTACCAGGATTTGCCAGCACAGTACATGGGGAACTTTCCGAACTATCTCCCCTAGAAATAGTTTCAACTCAAGGAGTTTGCTGCGCCGGAATTACCGCCTTAAATTACGTCGCATCTCAACTCGAACTCGGCAAAAAACAAACAGCCATCGCTGTAGCCTCCGAATTTCCCTCGCGCCTGTTCAAAAACAGCAAATTTGAAGTAGAAACATCAGTCCAAGCCGGAAAACCCCTACCTTTCGATACAGAATTTCTGCGTTGGATGCTATCCGACGGCGCCGGAGCATTTTTGCTCCAAAACCATCCGAATGCCTCAGGAATTAGCTTAAAAATAGAATGGATTGAATTGATTTCCCACGCCAACGCCTATCCAGTTTGTATGTATTCAGGATTAGCAAACGAAACATCAACCAAAAGCTGGTTAGATTATTCATCCTACCTCGATGCAGCCACAGCCGGAGCCTTTGACTTGCGGCAAAATATTCGCTTGCTAGACAATGTAATGAAATTAGGCGTTGAAGGTTGGCTGGGCTTGATTAAATCAGGGAGAGTTTGTCCGCAGGAAATTGACTGGCTGCTGTGCCACTATTCCTCTCACTTTTTCCGGGGACAAATTGTCGAACTTTTGGAACAAGCAGGCTGCATGATTCCCGAAGAAAAATGGTTTACTAACTTGTACTCGCGGGGAAATACAGGCTGCGCCTCGATTTATTTAATGTTAGAGGAATTGTTCAATTCGGACAAATTAAAGCCCGGACAAAAAATATTTTGTTTTGTTCCGGAAAGCGGTCGCTTTACTACGGCATACATGATGTTAACTGCTGTGGAAAGCACCAATAAACCTATGATTTCTCAAATGTCTAAATCTGCTGATTTTCCCGAAGCTTCCCCTCTCGAAAGTGTTAAACCGGAAATGCTTTACTCTCCGCAAGCTTATTTGTTGCGGGAGTTAGCCTGGATTTGGCTGAGATTCGATCGCGAAATTCGTTCCGTTCCCATTGTCCGCAAATTGTACCGGGGAGAGTTTACAATAGAAGACTATCAAGCTTTGCTGTGCAATCTCCGCCCGCAAGTTGTGGAGGGAGCTCGCTGGATTGCTCGGGCTGCATCTAACATGACTGACTTTCGTTTGCGATCGACTTTTATCGGCCACGCCCAAGACGAACACCGCGACTATCAAATGTTAGAACGGAATTATGTTTCTGTCGGCGGCGAGTTGTCAAAAATTGTGGAATATGATAAGAATATTGGCAGCGAAGCACTGTCAGCTTTTATCTTCCACCAAGCATCGCGGGAAAATCCGGTTGATTTAATTGGCAGTATGTTTATCATCGAAGGATTGGGAAATCGGTTGGCGGGAAAGTGGGCAAAACAAATCAAAGAAACTCTCGGTTTGCAAGACGAACAAGTATCGTTTTTAGCTTATCACGGAGCTAATGACGAGTCGCATTTAGCCAAATTAGAAAATTTGATTAATGCCGAATGGATGACAGAGGACATCGCCCGTCGTATTGTCAAAACCGCCCGCGTCACTGCTCGTTTATATCTATTGCAATTGGAGGAAATCCGCTAATGCAAAAGCTGCAAAAACAAGATATCAAAACTCTTCCCGACGAGCAGAAAGTCCCTTACGCTACCAAACCGTACAACCGCCGAGATCCGAATGTTTGGGATGTCCTGTTTTGCGATCGGTCAATTCCCGTCGATTTAGTTGCAAAAGCATATATGATGCGGGATTTGCAAAACTGGACTCGCAATTATTTGCTCATCCCGATCAAAATAATTGCTAACTTGTTGCTAGCGGTAATTATGATCGCAAAGCGTTTGTTGCCCTTTCAATTTCGCGCTTACACTTTAATGCACAAATCGGCTGCATTTTTCCTAAATAACTTTGTCTCGCCCGAAGCTTGTTATTTAATTGTGCGGCACATCAGCATCGGTTCCAACATTATCAACTTCTTAATTGATAACGGCCCGGACACCCAGATTGAAAAGTCAAAACTTTATCCGCGCACAGTTAGCGATTTAGCTGAGAATGCCTTTCTCGAACACGACTTAATTTTGTATAACTTTGTCTGGGATTACAACCAGGCCATACTGACAAATCCCAACTGGTTGCAGCTTGTCCAAAAACGCGGAATTAATTATGATAGCATTCAACCTGTAACAGTTGCAATAGATTTTGAAAGGCCGAGGTGGCTGAGGATTTTGGATTTAGAATCTGCGATCGAATTGTTTAAAGTATTTTATTCTCTCTGTTTGACTAGCGACGAATTTGCGCGAGCGGTAATGTCGCTTCAATTAGATGAAAACTTCGGAGTGTACGTGAGCCAGATTACCGGAAATCACGACTGGAATCATGTAATTGTCAACCGCCATCCGCTAGCACCAAACAGTCCGTTTAATGCAGCGCGCGACTTGTTTTTGCACGGAATAATTTCGGAATATCTCTATCGGTATTTGGAATTGCGAAAAGAGATGAGCCATGTTGAAAATTAGGGTGCGTCAGCTCTCGAATAAAAAAAATCAAATAGGTTCGTAGTGAGACTTCAGTCCGCATAATTTCAAGAGAACTCAATTTCTCACTACAAAAAAATTTACTAAGGATAATTGAGTGATATAGCCTTTCTCAAAAAGATGAGGTATAACTGGCAGATCGTATAACCACTTAGACTAAGAGGGCTAAAGCCCAACAACGTACCTCATCTTTCTGAGAACCGCTATATGATATAATACCATTTATAAAAAATGTGGCAACTATAAAATTGTTGGCCGGAGTGAAACGGAGGGTTGTTTAGTTCACCTAATGTGTAAGGTGCGTCGCCCCACCGATTTTTACTCTTTTTTAGAGATTGTCGAGGGATCCACACCCTACATATACTCTTGCATTAATTTGGCAAATTGGTATAATTTGATTTGCTGAATCATCGAAAACCTCTAAGCTGAGCCACCCAACAAGTTGCCAAACATTCTTGATTTTAAGATAAAATCAATAAAAAATCTCAAGCCAGTGCTAGCTGTGGTTGTTCTGCTAATTTCGAGAAATCATGATAGATCACAATCCACTTGCCTGTAATCGGATCGCGGTAAGTAATAAACGGATTAGATTTTAAAGGCTTATTGCAAGGTTTAGCTGCCATTTCTACACACTCCAAATAAATTTTATTGAATAATTCTACAACGCCATACTTTTAATGATCGCCTGTTTTGCAGAATATCCGGGTGATTGTTGCCTCAACAACAGGTGATATTTCAGGCATTTTGTGGTGACAGATAGCACTATGTAGTGTGATTGAAAAATTCATTTATAGTGAGCGGTATCACAAAAAAACTCCGAAAAACAATTCTGCCTCGTGCCTTTTATCGTCTATCTTCAAAAGGCCGACTATTTTCCGCAAAAATCTGATATTATTAAGTAAGGTAAAGACGTTTATCAGAGATCTCCTCACAAACTTATGGCGCTATTTGGATTTGGCAAAAAGTCGAGTCTGCCGTCTCCCCAAGACGCATTGCCGGGGCGGGCAGAGTTGATGCCGGTACCGGCAACTCACTTTGTTAATGGCAATCCCCTCAAGCCTCCGTTTCCAAACGGCATGGAAACTGCCATGTTTGGCCTGGGCTGTTTTTGGGGCGCGGAACGCAAATTTTGGCAGGAAAAAGGTGTTTTTTCGACTGCGGTTGGCTACGCTGCGGGGATTACTCCGAATCCTACTTACAATGAAGTTTGCAGCGGGATGACGGGACATAATGAAGTTGTTTTGGTTGTGTTCGATCCGAAAGTAATTAGTTACGAAACGCTGCTAAAGGTTTTTTGGGAAAGCCACAATCCGACTCAGGGAATGCGGCAGGGTAATGATTCGGGTACTCAATATCGATCGGGCATTTACACGTATTCAGCCAGCCAAAAGCAGCTAGCTGAGGCTTCGCGGGATGCTTACCAGACAGCTTTGACGCCTGCTGGTTACGGTAAGATTACGACTGAAATTATTGATGCTCCTGAGTTTTATTACGCGGAAAGCTATCACCAGCAGTATCTTGCTAAAAACCCGAACGGTTATTGCGGTTTGGGCGGTACTAAGGTTTGTTTGCCGGCGATGTCTCAGGCTTGAGGTTTTATCCCGATTGATGGGGACACAATCATGTTCGTTGGTGTCAATTTAAGATAAGACGTAGTGCAGATTTGCTGTCTGACGATTAAGGCCTGATCCCCCCTAGCCCCCCTTAAGAAGGGGGGGACAGGAAGTTATCAAAGTCCCCCTTATTAAGGGGGATTTAGGGGGATCTTGCCTCAGATAAAAGCGAGATTTCTCAGGCTTCAGACTTGATTTGACACTAATGAACACTGCTGTGTCGCTACAACATAGGGCTATAATTTCGCCACAAACAGCGGAATATGTTAATAATTGAAAATAGGTAAGAAATGCTGACGGCTGTTGTAATTATCAATTTAATGATATCTGTGATCGGTTTTTATATAGCTGCGAGAGTGTGGAAAATCAGACGGACGATCGCACGTTTTGAAGTTCGGATCGCAGCAATCGAGCGCTGTAGCAGCAATGTCCTCGCAAAATCGCCGAATTTCTTGGCTAAAAGGCAGCAAGGTGCTCACCAATTACGGCGCGATTATCAACAACTGGAATCGCAACTGCAACAGGTTCAGCAACTTTTGGGATTGCTGGGTTTGGGGCGGATGCTTTGGCTCAGGCGCGATTCCCTACGGGATAGCTTCGCTTCACGACCTTTGAGGTAAGGTATCCTAAAGTTGTATGGAGAGAAGTTATAAAAATGTCAAGTAAACGTTCGGGATTATTTATTGGCGGTCTGTTGGTGGGTTCGGCGATCGGGGCCGTGACGGGCTTGCTGATGGCACCGCGAACGGGCAAGGAGACGCGGCAGATATTGAAAAAATCGGCCGATGCTTTGCCGGAGTTGGCGGAGGATTTATCGACTAGCGTCCAATTGCAAGCCGATCGACTTTCGGAAACTGCACTGCGAAATTGGGACGAAACTTTGGTTAGACTCAAGGAGGCGATCGCCGCGGGTTTAGAAGCGACTCAGCGCGAACGTCAAACGCTGTCGGAAACTGAAGTCGAAGTGACTCCCCCGTCGCGCCCTCCCGCCCGCTAACTCGACCACTTTCAGCCATTATTCATTGCTGTTTGGGACGGGCAAGATGCCCATCCCACAAGAATATTCAGCCTTCGGGACGGGCAAGATGCCCATCCCACAAGAATTTCATGACACATTGACTGTAAAATTAAATCCACAGCAGCCTATGAATTCCCAAACCCCAAATCCGAGATTCAAGTGAGCGATCCCTTATTTTGGCTAGGACTTTCGATTTTGCTAGTGGCGGTTAGCTTAACTGCTGTTTTAGTGACTCTGATACCTGCGGTGCAAGCATTGACGCGGGCGGCGCGCAGCGTGGAAAAGCTCGCTGACACGCTTTCGCGCGAGTTTCCGCCGACTTTGGAGGCGATTCGGTTGACGGGGCTGGAAATTAGCGAGTTGACGGATGATGTCAGCGATGGGGTGCAAAGTGCGGGGGAGGTTGTCAAGCAGGTCGATCGCAGTATTGGTAGCGCGAAGAAGCAGGCGCAAAATGTGCAGGTGACAACTCGCAGCGTGGTGACGGGGATTAAGGCTGCTTGGAAAACTTTAACTCGGAAGCCGCCGATTTCTGGGACAAATCGCCGATCGACAGATAGATTGTCGCAGAGTCAAAGAAGTGCGATTTCGCTGAGGGATTCGGGTTTGGATGACAGGTATTCTGGGGGTTACGCTGCGGGTGCGGGTAATGGCGAATCGCCACGGTTGAGGAATGGCGAGGGTTCTGGTTTGCCGGCGGATGCTGAAGATTTTGAGCAAGTGCGATCGGGCGATTCTTGATGTTTTGGATAGTAGATCAAGGAAGCCTCGGCGGTTGAAACCGCGCGTATATCAAGGAAGCCTCGACGGTTGAAACCGCGCGTAGATTGAGGAAGCCTTGGCGGTTGAAACCGCGGCTATACAAACGATGTCCGCCTCCGCGGACTAAGAGAAGAGAGGGTTGATTTGTGGGATTTGTTTGGGTTGGGCGATCGCACATCTAACCGTTTTTATCTAAGTCTTCTTTTTTTGGAGTTTCTGAAGTTGAAGGGAATTCTAGTCGAATGTTGATATCTATTGATACTGTACTTTCTTTAAAACCTATATTAACTATTTTTACCAATGCTTCTGTTGGCAAAGAATTATTCATTTTAAATTCAGCAGAAGACAGAGTTTTAAATCCTGCTTCCTGTAGCCGATCGCAAACATTTCTCCAATTTCCCACTGGTTCGTTCGGTAAATCTGCGAGTTTTTTAACATATTGGTATAAAGTCTTACACAGATAAACCTCTGCACTTTTGGGAGTCTGAAACATTTTTTTAGCTATTTCGGCGGGACTGCAACCGGAAAGTAGTCCTCGGAGGTAGAGTTTTTCGGTTTCTGTGAGTCCCCGGCGCGATCGGGGAGAGATTTGCCGTTTAGCTTCTGCGAAAGCTTCGTAAAGCCTTTCTAAGTCCCAGTTTTGGGCTGCTTCGGCAAATAAGTCTTCTTTTTGTGCCATTTTCAGATTTTATGATATTTAGCTAACGCTAGCATAACCGAAATTGCTAACGTTTGTTAGTTGTATGCTAGCTTTACTTACTGTATTGTTATATACATCAGGCATAGTTGAGTTTGTTGAAGCGGTGAGACGCCGAGTAGGAATACTCAGATTCAACAATGGGCGCGATCGCTGCAACGAACCTCAAAGCTACTATCTGCGAACGTCAGACGGCGCTGGATAAAGTTTTGTAACAAAAAACCAGTATTTTGCATAAAACTTGGGGACTGAGCCTGATAGATAAATAGAGCTTGAGAAGTACCGCTACTGTTGCGGTTCGTCGGGGCTTAGGGTGCATTAGGGCGATCATCGACGGTCTTGCTTTTGAGTATACCTACTCGGAGTCTTGACTGAGCGGGCGATCGGCTGCCACACAAATTCTTTACTTAATCAAAAGAAACACAAGACAAGTTTATTTCTTTTATTTACTTGTCTTCTATCAACATGAGGAGTGAAAATGGCAGACTTTTTTGGCAATGATTTTGCTCAAGCTTTGTTGGGTAGTGAAAGTGCGGATAATATTTTTGGAATTGGTGGTAATGATACGATTACTGGTCTCGGTGGTAATGATGCCTTGTTTGGGGGCAGTGGTATGGATCTGCTTAATGGCAACCAAGGTGATGATAATATCTCCGGCGGCAAAAATGATGACTTGATTCTTGGTGGTATAGGTAACGATTTCCTGCGAGGTGATTTCGATCAAGATATCATCAGAGGGGAAGATGGAAACGACATTTTGTTTGGCGGAAGAGGCAACGATCAGCTTTTTGGCGATGATGGAAATGATACTCTATCTGGCGATCGGGGTGTTGACACCCTAACAGGTGGGACAGGATTTGACGTATTTGTTCTCGTAGAAAACGGGGAAGGCCCAGACATTCTCACTGATTACAATGACGCTGATGATTCAATACAACTGCCAAGAGGTCTAACATTTAATAACCTGCAAATTCAAGGAAGTGGTGCTAATCAGACTGTCATCAGTATTGCTAGCACTGGTGAGCGTTTAGTAATACTAAATAGTGTTTCACCTTCCGAACTTTCAAGTATTGATTTTATTTCAGATACGTCATCGCCAACAGCACCACCACCGACAAATACAAGAGATCCTGGCAATTCTCCTGGCGATGCTCTCAACATTGGGGGACTGAGTGGCACTCGTACTTTTAATGAATTTGTGGGCAATACAGATCCGAAAGATTATTATCGTTTCGATGTGGCTAGTCCTATTAATTTAAGCTTGTACTTAGACGGTTTAGGTGCGGATGCAGACATTCGTTTGTATCAAGACTCTAACAATAATGGTGTGATTGATTCAAATGAATCCGTCACTAATAGCACTAACAGCGGTACTTCCTCGGAATCCATCAGTCGTAACTTAGGTATCGGTAATTACTTTGTTCTTGTCGAACAAGGTGGCTCTGGTAATAACACTGATTATACCCTTAAACTTGTTAACGAAACGAGCGAAACAGCAAACCTTGGCGTTCTGAGTGGGACTCGCACCTTTAATGAATTTGTAGGCAGGAATGATCCTAAAGATTACTATCGCTTTAGCCTTAACAGTCCCAGAACGTTTACACTCAGCTTGAATGGTTTAGGTGCGGATGCAGACATTCGTTTGTATCAAGACTCTAACAATAATGGTGTGATTGATTCAAATGAATCCACCATCACTAATAGCACTAACAGCGGTACTTCCTCGGAATCCATCAGTCGTAACTTAGGTATCGGTAATTACTTTGTTCTTGTCGAACAAGGTTCAGTAGACAGTAACACTAATTACAATCTGACTTTATCTGCATAGCCTAGGCAAGTAAATAGTTCAAAAGTCAAGCCTCTGTTTTAGGATTAGTGAGAAATACGATCGCCCTTTATTCAAAAAGCGCGATCGCTCCTATTCCTCTCCCTTGCAAATCCATCAAAGTCCGTGTCAACCACATCTAATGAGAGTCTAAAAATGTCCAAAAACACTGCAAAACTTACGATTTTAGGAGCTACATTTTCCATTCTGGCAACTCTAATGTCAGTACCTCTTGCTGCTTTAGCAAACAACTGGGCTGGCCCAGAAAGAAGAGGGTCTTGTTTCATTCCCAGAGCTGAATTTAGCTTTGAATGCAAGTTTGGCCCCTATAACTCAGATAAACAGATTGGTGGTTTCTATGTCAATCCAGAGCAGACTGCTGGCTACACTGGCCCTATGCCATTTCGGTATAGGGTAAACGGTGGCAATTGGCAAGAGAGTGTGCTTATTATGGGTCGAACTGGTAGTAATTACATCAATTTTGGCAATGGAGTGTCTAGTTTCGAGTTCCTATTTCCCCGTTCTGTGCGTACTCCTTTAGGAACGGGAGAAAGCACCATCAATTTTACTATGAATTATGACCTAGATTGATAGCTCTCTGGAATATTTTCATTCCAATAGCCTCTTTTTTCCAAGCGATCGCCCTTTTCCCCCAAATAACCAAAAGGGCGATCGCCTTTCCCATGTCGAATCCCAAAGTGCGATCGCCTTTATTTTCCGAAAGTGCGATCGGCATCTTTAAGTTAAGATATAAACTGAGAAATCACCCTCATAGTAATACGACAGGAATGTGCGATCGGAAATTCTCAAAATCTTTATCAGTAGTCAAAATGCTGTAGCCGCGACGATGAGCAACAGCACATAGCAGAAAATCAGTATTTGAACCCTGAACACCATTACTGCGACAGGTATTGAAAAACTCTGCGGCTAACTCATAATCTTCAGTTGTTAGCTCTAAATCAGGAAAAGCACGAAGATACTCTTGCAACCCTTGTAAACTGTTCCTTGTAGCGTACCCCAGAAAGCACCTCCTGACGAATAGCCCCCAGTAAAACAACTCGTCCATCTCCAATCAAATCTTGTAAGACTTTAACGATCGCGATCGCATCATTTGTTGTGTTGCGCCGCAATGCCAGCGACCAAACGGAACTATCAACAAGAACATTCATGTTGTTTGTCGCTGTTCCTTGTAGTTATAATTTTCATCGTATTCAATAGTACCAAACAATTCTAATATTTTTAATTGTTTGCGACGTTGGATGTACTCGCGTAAAGCCGCTTCGATTAATGTAGTAGGTGTTGGATGGTTACTCAAATCAAGGGCTTCTTGAAGAAGAGTTTTGTCAATTTCGAGCGTAGTTACCATGTATTTTCCTCGTGCAAGTAGGGTATGACGCAATTGCCACCGAACAATGCTGTAATTTTAGTGTAGCACTGAAACTCCATCAATGGGCGACAGATACACGGGAGTGAATGACCCTAAAGATGAATCTTTAGCTTGCGTCACTCAGTTTGTCGGCATCTATGAAGACTCGTCAAAGTGCGATCGCCCTTATCGAACTTCTATTCCCCTCACATTCCTAAGCAACTGCAAGTTCATATTGCAGAACTAAAATTTCATCTGCCTTCAAAATAGCCATAGCATATTCAATCCCTTGACTATCAGCAAACTCCACTAAATACTGACATTCCCGAACCGTATCATACACTTCGACAATAGTTCCCACAAGTCCTACTGGCAAACTAGAAACAGATTCGTATTCCGGTTCCACTAGCGTTAATCGCGTATTTGAAACCGGCTTGAGAATCGCCACAGAATCCAAAAGTCTAAAGTTTTTTATCATGGTTTAAAAAAGCTGAAATCAAACGAGGGTTAGAATTAGTCAGAGTAATTTCCCAGATTGTCCGAAGCTCAATCCCCGCTGTATCGGGTACAGTCCAATCAACTTTAAACTGTTGCCCAAAATCAGTAGTATTTTCTTGGACAACTTCACCTTCAATGGCTGCTTTTTGAATAAGCTCTTGCAAAACTTCTGCATTATTAGCCGTGATTCCCAAAACCGATGCAAAGACTCTGGCTTTGTGCTTTCCGCGAGAATGCTCTGGATTTAAGCAGTAGCCGACTAGCTTTTGCAGAGAAACTTCAGCCCGATCGCCATTGGGTAGTTTCATTATAACTCCTGCTCACCCCCTAATTATTTTCAATTTTTATTGTAAGGTATATGCTTTGTCGCTGTGCGATCGCCCTTATTGTCCGAAAGTGCGATCGCCTTTCCCATGCCGAATCCCAAAGGGCGATCGCTCATTTTTCAATAGACGCTCAATTTACACATATAAAAGCTGATTGGCGATTTCATCAGCCGTCAACGTATTTAATAGAATAGCAACCCGTTGGACAATCTCATAGGCGTTCTTTTGAGGAGTCACAATAATTCCAGAATGTTCCCATCCTTCTGTCATATATTCTAGGTGTAATCGCTCAAAATCCACACGATTGTGAGTGAGCAAACATCGATCGACAGATGCAGCATAAGCCAATTGTTGATTATCCAATTGACTCAACATTCCCTGTTCGCTCGTTGTCGTCACATCAAAACCCCTAGCCCGCAGCAAAGTCGCTACCAGCCTAGAAACATCTTCATCTGTATGAATAGTTGCAAATAGTTTCACGGTTTTTTCATGGCAGCTTTCACAGCAGGATGAATCAATTCTTCGGGAATTCGATTGCGCTCAATATAAGTATTTATTTCTTCCTGGTTATCCAAATAAAAGCTCAGTGCGTCAAAAATTTGAGCTAATTTCAGATGAGGTAAGTGCATCGGGATTTCTTCAGGAGTAATACCCAAACGCCACAATTCCACGATCGCACGAACAGAAGTTCTCGTTCCTGCAATTATTGGTTCCCCTTGTAAGATTTCAGGGTGACGTGCGACATAACGCGAAGCAGATTGTGTAGTCATGGGAGATTAACCGGACACATCGATCTTGATTATAACTTACCCTAAAACTCGTTTTTGTTGATTACACTTTAACATAACTTAAAAGAAGCGAATTTAGCTTGTCTAAGTCAGGCAAGTCGGCATCTATAAAAACTCGTCAAAGCTCGATCGCCCTTATTGTCCGAAAGTGCGATCGCCCTTTCCCATCCCTCTCAATATCCGACTCAACCATTTACACCTACAACACTCAACTCATCAGACATTTCGCAATTATTTGTTGCATCATCTTTTGGTAACTGTTCACTATTCAAGAATTCTTCAAATAAATCAAAAAAGCGCTTCAGAGCATCTGATTCATCCTCAGAATAAAAAAGAATAATCCGACTCCAAGATTGAGTGTCTGCTTGGTTAAATCGATTCTCTATCCATTCTTGAAACTCTTCAAACTTTGTTTCTTGTTCTGTTATAGGAATACCAAGTTGACGGCGGGCAAAGGTATAACCGTCCAAAAAAACATGAAGATGACTAAGCGATCGCTTCCCCAAGTATAAAGACGATCTTTGCTTGATTTTTCCTAGCAAATCATACAAATCTAACATTGTTTCATCTCCTTTCAGCTAAAATTCAATTTCCGCAATTTCAAATTGACCGCCCAGCTCGATCGCCAAACAATAAAAATTTCCCAACCACTCTTGTTTAGAAATTCCTTGATTGTGGATATTATCAAAAATTAATTCCTCCCCATTAATTTGAACTGCAATCGCTTCATGCCTTCCATTCGTAGCAATATTTTGTCTGAGGTCATCATGGTAATATTACCATATTTCCCCTTAGCACTGCCAGTGTAAATTTTGACTTTTTTTCCAGAAATACCCCTTTGAATTAAAAACTCTTGGATGCTTAAAGCGCAAGTATTACATTCAAACAGCTTAAATTTACTAGCTATTTCTGAAATTTGTTGTCGTAATTCATCATCGATCATGTTTAATTATTTGACCATCTCTTGGTACCATCCTAACTCCGCTTTACCATAAATAGTTATCCGTAGAGTCATAGCTACCTTGATAAGTGCTGTAGATGCGGTAGCCAGGGAATACTAAAGCAATGCCAATTGGACTATGAATAGTCCCCGGATAGCTTTCTTCGGGCTCGCTACCCCCAATCCGAATTCTGATCACACCCAGCCAAATGTAGAGCCCTGGAATTAAAGTATCTAAACTGTAGGCGATCGCCCGCATTTGAAGATCGGGGGGATTAATCGGTTTTAAATACTGTGGCTTTTCAGGTTGAGAAATGGACATGGCACTGATTCCTGTGCGGTATGGTGGAAAAGCGGTCTTGTTGAGGATATTTTAACATAACTTAACTTTTACTTTTTTATTGTTAAGCTTATTTTAGTATTTTATCACGATCGCCCTTTCCTAATTTACCGCACGTTTGAGAATTTGACCGATAATTCCGTACCTGTCGCCAACCAATCCATCGAGTTCATGTTCAATATCTTCTAACCAGCCAAGCTTACTCGTCCACTTACCATTCGCTAATTGTCTAGCTGCATGAGTTGGAATACCGATCGAATTAACATATATCGCTATTTTCTGATATCCAATTTCTAATCCATCGCCTTTACAAATTTCATATCCCAGCGTTTGATAAGCCTGAATATACGCTTCTAGAGTCTCCTCTTGCGGCACACCGTCAGGCCAATAAAATTGCTCTTCAGGTATCGGTTGCCACCAACGATCGTCTTCCCCAGCAGCCCATGCAAAGCAGTTATATTCTTGAGATTTCGGACTGGTAACTTGATAATCCGTGCCAGACAAATTCGGCCACTTAAATTCAAATTCTGGTATTCTATACATTCTATTCAATCGCGTAGCCTTGATTTCTACCCCACTCTATCCAAGCTGAAGCCATCTGTTTTATCCTTCCCCTTTGTTCTGGTTTAATCGGATTTTCACCCGTAATTGCACCCAAAGCCGACAACCAGTAAACAGGATTTTTTTTCAATTCTGATAGCAACAGCGGTAGGATTTGAGTTCCCATACTAATAATTTCCTGATAGGCAGGATGCTGAGACATTTGGGCAGTTGAAGACAGTCCAGCAACATCTTCCTCCCAATCCGAGGCTAGTGCATAAAATTTCTCAACTATCTCAGGGGAGATTTCAGCATTTTTGTTGAGAATATTTTGAGCGGTATTTTGTGAAGAAACTTCTTCCTGTGCGAGTAAGTTTTCTATGCCTATTAAAACTAACTCTTCTATCGAGACATTTAAGTTGTTCGCGACTTGTTGTAATTTTAGTAGGCGTTCATCTGAAAGGGCGATCGCGATCGTGTTCATCTGACTTACAAACTAGCATGATGCCTTAAGTATAGCAAGTCAATTACTCACCTTTTATGCGATTTGACTATTGGTTGCTACAGTTTTGAAAAAAGGACGATCGCACTTATTGTCCGAAAGTGCGATCGCCCTTCAATACATTTTACTTCGTCCCACCGTATCCCGAAGCAACAATCATCGACCCAATACCCGAATCGCTGAAAATTTCTTGCAGCAAAGCGTGTTCCAGGCGACCATCAATAATATGAGCAGCCTTAACGCCCTGAGCTAAACTCCGCACGCAACAATTAACCTTCGGAATCATCCCCCCAGAAACAATCCCAGACTCAATTAACTGTCGGGCCTCTTGAATATCTAACTTCACAATCAAACTGTCTGGGTTGTGATAATCCTCCAAAATTCCCGCAGTATCAGTCATCAGAATTAACTTTTCTGCTCCCAAACCAGCCGCAATCTCTCCAGCCACCGTGTCAGCATTAATATTGTAAGATTGACCGTTTTCGTCCGCAGCCACACTCGACACCACCGGAATATATCCGCTGTTGACCAAAGACTCCAAAATCTGGATTTTTACGCCGCTGACTTCGCCCACAAACCCAATCCCCTCCCGGCCATCTGGACGAGCTTGAATCAGATTGCCATCAATGCCGCACAACCCTACTGCCTTGCCACCAGCTTGGTTAATTAACGAAACAATTTCCTTATTCACCTTCCCCACCAAAACCATCTCCACGACTTCCATCGTCGCGGCATCAGTCACCCTCAAACCATCCTTAAATTGCGGCTCAATGCCCAGCTTTTCCAGCCAAATATTAATTTCCGGGCCTCCACCGTGAACCACCACCGGACGCATCCCCACGCAGGATAGCAGCACAATATCTCGGATTACCTTTTCTTTGAGACGGCCATCCTTCATTGCCGCGCCGCCGTATTTGACCACAATCGTGCGGCCGGCAAACTGTTGAATGTAAGGCAGTGCTTCTGAAAGCACCTGAACCCGATTGGTTTCTACGTTCCGCGCAAAATCGCTGTGTTTGAGCATATGAGGACAAATGGCTAAAAACTTAAGTCTAAAGTTTAATGTCTCCAGCTATCATCAACAAATGCAAAAAGAATGAAGAAGTCATTAGTCAGTAGTCATTAGTCATTAGTCAGCAGGCAGATTAATGCCCCATTCCATGCCCGATCGCCCGTTGGCGCAGCCCTCGAAGAGGATCCCGAATTTAAATAGGTTTTCTTAATAATCTAAGTTTAATCTTTCTATTCTAACTTATACAATTCTTGCTAAAGTAAATAAATGTATCGCTACCCAGATTTACTTAACCTTTTATGTTAACTGCTGTCACACCGGACTCCGAAAACCTTCAGTACAAGCTACCATCAGACGCTGACTCGTCCCCCCGGATGACCGTATTTTGCGATTTAGACGGGCCTATTGTCGATGTGTCCGATCGCTATTACACAACCTATCAACAGGGATTAAGCGACACCCAAGCAGCCTACGCGGCCCAGGGAATCAACCTCAAACTCCAAATTCTCAGCAAACAGCAGTTTTGGCAAATGAAGCAAAACCGAGTGCCCGATGCTGAAATAGCCAAAAGTTCCGGCTTGTCGGGAGAAGAAATTCACATTTTTCTCGGATGCGTGAGTCGGATTGTCAATCAGCCAGACTTGTTGCACTTAGATCGCATCCAGCCAGGAGTACAATGGGCGATCGCACTTCTGCATTCTCGCGGCGTGCGGCTGATTTTAGTCACCTTGCGGCCGAGAAATCAAGCCGTTCAACTCTTGCAAAATTACGGTTTAGCCAGATTGTTTACCAGCATTCGCGGCACTCAGATGCCGGATGCTGCATATCACAACTATACAGCCTTAAAAACTGAATTGTTGGCTGAAGTTGCAGAAGAATTTGAGTCATCCCTGAACTCGGCTTGGATGATCGGAGATACCGAAGCAGATATCCTCGCAGGACAAGCATTGGGAATACCTACAATTGCCGTTACCTGCGGCATTCGCAGCCGCTATCAACTGCAAAAGCACCAGCCGAATTTCATTCTTAGCGACTTGATTATTGCCGTTCATCACTTATTAGGTTCAGCACCACAAGTGATAGTAGACTGACTACAGTCTTGGACGCATTCCGAATTTTATAAACCGGGTTTTTTACCGAATCAGTGGGCTGATTAGAAGTATTTTCGTAAAAAACCCGGTTTCTCGCTACCCGTGTGTAAGCCCCAATTAAGCTAACTAATAGACCTCTTGCATAAGTCTTCGATCGATCCTTCAACCGCAGATTTCAGACAGATAAACACAGATAAACGCAGATAATTTCAGGGTGTTTTCCGATTTTTGCAAGAGGTCTAATGAAAACTGCCAACTGTTAACTGTCAACTGTCAACTGAGAGAGAGAGAGGGCGGGCACGCTGACGGGTGTAGTTTTTTGGTAAAAGCCTTATCCCATAAGAGTTTGAGATTTTAAGAGGCAAAAGCCCAAAACCTTTGCACTGTCTAGATTTGCTGGGTTTTGCCAGGGGAAAACCTACACCTGTCAGGGGCGGGAACGGGGGGCACCGCCCCTACCAACTGTCAACTGTCAACTGTCAACTGTCAACTGTCAACTGTCAACTGTCAACTGTCAACTGACTAAGATTTTTCTAATTTCTTTGTCATTTCCCACAAGCGATTGAGGGGAAAATAAATCACCGGAGCCCAAAGACTGCTGAGAATAGCAGAACACAAAGCCACACGCTGGTGATAACTCCAAATGTCCAGTAAAGCCCGATCGCCCATAGCGAAAAATTGCAGGCCCATCACCGTTTCCGCCACCACCGCCATCCCAAACACAATTAAGGCGATCGGAATCGGATCTCTCTCAACAATATCAGCCGGAATCGACCAGCTTTTCTGCAAAACAACAGTTAAGACACCGACAACAACTAGACTTACAGCATGGGTGGGATGAGGAGCAGTCATCGCATCTTGAAGAAACCCCAAAGCCATACCCATGCTAGCAGCTCCCAAAACTGTACGCTTCCGCTTAATACTCCAAGCTACCAACCAAATTAACAGCCAATTCGGGCTAATTCCCAACAATTCCATTCCCGGCATCCGGGTGGGCAATATCAATATGCACAGCATCACAGAAACAAATGTAACGCCGAAGTTGAGAAATTGGCGCAATCGCGAAGACATCCGAGGTAAACGCTTCATTGCTGCTTTGCTCCCCCTGACGGTGCAGAAGATTCACCCTGCGAAGCCTTGAGTTCGGCTTGCTTATCGTGGGGGTAAACTACCCCCCATTCCAGAGAATTCATCGGTGCAGAAAACTCAACAATAGCTTCCGGGGCCGGAGTTTTATTCAGATCCACCGAAACCACTTTTCCCACCGGCAAACCAGCAGGAAATAACTGGCTGAAAGAAGAAGTTGAAACCACATCCCCAGGCTTGACATTGGGAACATTATCAAAAAACTCCATCACAGCCTGATTTCCGCCTTTACCGTGCATAAAACCCATGTTGCGACTGCGGGTAATTCCCACACCCAATTTACTTGTAGGGTCGCTAGCTAACAGCACCAAGCTAGTATTAGGAGTAACGCTGACAACCCGACCTACTAAACCGCCCGGGCCCATCACAGTAAAATCTGTTTTGATACCATCATTACTGCCGCGCCCCAAAGTTACTTGCTGCCACCAGTGGTCAGCACTGCGGCCGACAATAGGAGCGACAATCCCTTTAGATTTCTTAGCAGACACGTAACCTACAAGCTCTTTTAGCTTCTGATTTTGAGTTTCTAATTCTAATACCTGTGCTTGCAATTCTTGAGTGCGCGCCGAGATGAGCTGCTCTTGACCAGAACCGTTGGCGTGAAACGGACGAGTCACCCAATTGTAAACTTCAAATAGTGCAGCACCTTGTGTTTGTCGAACTCCCCAAGCGGCTGTTACAGCTAAACCTAAAAGAGCAATTTGTAGACGCAGATCCCACCACCTGCGGAGTGTGTTTTTTAGCATAATCTCACTAATCTAAAATTGTTATGTCAGGATTTTAGATTTTAGATGGCAGCCCTAGTTCTAAATCCAAAATCCCAAATTTGTTAACTACATATTGCGTGACGACTGCCCGCTGAAAACCCGTTCCAACTGTTTGTTTTCCAAGACCCTACCGGTTCCCAAAACTACGCAGCACAGAGGATCTGCTGCCACGTGAGTGACAATTCCTGTTTCGTGACTGATCAGAGTATCTAAACCTTTCATCAGCGCCCCACCACCGGCCAGCATAATTCCTCTGTCAATAATATCTGCTGCTAATTCCGGGGGAGTGCGTTCCAAAGTACGCTTGACGGCTTCCACGATTACTGAAAGAGGTTCCGACATACTTTCGCGAATTTCTGGGCCTTTGATCGTAACAGTTCGTGGCAAACCGGAGAGCAAGTGCAACCCACGCACTTCCATCATCACGTCGTCATCCTGTGGAGTTGGATATGCTGAACCAACCTGAATTTTAATTTCTTCAGCAGTACGTTCGCCGATCACCAAATTGTGAACTTTTTTCATGTATTGGACGATCGCCTCATTGAGTTCATCGCCCGCCACCCGGACTGACTCACTGATCACCGTACCTTGCAAACTCAAAACCGCAACTTCCGTCGTACCCCCACCGATATCTATAATCATATTGCCAGTCGCCTCAGCCACAGGCAGTCCAGCCCCGATCGCCGCAGCGATAGGTTCATCAATTAACCGTACTTCTCTAGCACCAGCTTGAGTAGCCGCCTCAATGACAGCCCGCCTCTCGACTCCAGTGACACCGCTGGGGATGCCAATAATGATCCGCGGCGAAACTAAGCTTTTGCCTTCGTGAACCCTGCGGATAAAAGTCTTGAGCATGAGTTCGGCAGTATCGAAGTCGGCGATTACCCCGTCACGCAGCGGGCGCAGTGCTATGACGTTCCCAGGCGTGCGCCCGAGCATTTTTTTAGCATCTTCTCCAACCGCCAGCGGTATTTTTAAGTCTTGATCGATCGCCACTACGGACGGTTCTTGCAGAACAATACCTTTGCCGGATACATAAACGAGCGTGTTAGCAGTACCGAGGTCGATACCCATATCTCTAGATAAGGAAAATCGATTGAGAAGACCCACTGATTTGTACCCCCCCAAAACTAAAATACTAATGTGTGCAATAATGTTGTTACAAAAGTGTAACCGAGGTGGATTCTATTACGTTTTTCATCCTGAGTCTAGTCAGAAATGTACATTGTCGAGCATATGTTGAATTCAGGCTCGCCAATCATCCACAATAAATATGTTCTGGTAAGTGGGTGTAAAATCAGGATGAAGCCCTGATTCGCGCTGTTCCAAGTTAATTTTGGAGGATCTCGCCGTTCAGGGAGATTTTAACTACATCACCAATCGAGCACATTCCCGAAAAAATTTATGAGTCTTAATGTTGTGACTTTGGTCGGCCGCGTCGGTGGCGACCCGGACGTGAAGTATTTTGAGTCTGGTACAGTTAAGTGCAAGTTGACGCTAGCAGTGAGGAGGCGATCGACCAAGACCGACGAACCAGACTGGTTTACCCTCGAAATCTGGGGAAAAACAGCCCAAATTGCTGCTGACTACGTTCGCAAAGGTGCTCAAATAGGGGTAACAGGCTCTTTGAAGTTCGATCGCTGGCAAGATCGGAGCACCGGAGCAAATCGATCGATGCCTGTCATCAGAGTAGACCAGTTAGACTTACTGGGTTCCAAGCGTGACAACGAGTCCGGTATGTCGTCAAACAACAGCGAATTCTAGGGTTTGGGGAATTTGGTAAAATAATATTTGTCAATTGGGTGGGCGCTGGTGACTTCAGAAAAGTTAGAAATAGTTGAAACTGAGTACCAAGCTGGTCGAGTAGCTTTTGAGAGCGGCCGCTACGGTCAAGCTATCCAAAGTTTAGAAACAGCGACAGGTTTGGTCGATCGCACTTCCCGACTAGGTGGCGAGGTGCAGATGTGGCTGGTGACAGCCTACGAAGCCTCTGGCGACACAGAAAGGGCGATCGAGCTTTGCCGCAAACTCACCCGCCATCCCCGCCAAGAAACCCGCCAACAAGCAAAGCGCCTGCTATTCATTCTCGAAGCCCCCAAACTCAGTATCCCTGACGAATGGACAGTAAAAATTCCCGATTTAGCAGCTTTGGATGAGAATAAATCAATCAATTTTCAAGCCAATCCGAACGCTGATATCAAGTACGCCAAACCCAAGCCAGTTGTAGCCGAACCTGTAGATTTGAGTCAAGTTAATACGAAAGATAACAGGTTTATCTGGGTGGCGTTAATTGCGATAGTTTTGATTTTAGGTGGCTTATTTATCAATTATTAATCATTTGATTTGTGAAGGCGAGCTGCGCGACTTCTTTAAGAGGTTGGGGAGCTAACACAAAAACGTTTTACGTTATTCAGATAAGTTAAGCAATGCCTTTTAGCAGTTATAAAAGCATCAGCGCCGTCGCCAAGGAATTCCAGATTAATTACCTGCGGGATAACTTCATTGTCGAAACAGAATTTGCAGTCAGCGACATTTTTCGGAATGAATTAGAACTGATTTTCAATGAGGGAGTATTTGACAACTCGGAAATCGCCATTTGTGAAAATATCATTTATCCTGTTTTGAAAGAAGTTTGGAAAATTTATCGCAGTAATTTCCTCCTCTGGAGTCACCAAACCTTAGTCTACAATGAAAATTTGTCAGGGATTCCAGATTATATATTGGCAAAGCGCTCCAGCCTTGGGACAGTAGTTTTTGATAAGCCCTATTTCATCTTAGTTGAAGCCAAGAAAGAGAGCGCCTTTGATGAAGGATGGGGGCAGTGTTTAGCAGCAACGATCGCTGTGCAGCGACTGAACAATGAACCAGAACAAACTATCTTTGGGATTGTTTCTAATGGGGCAATGTGGCAATTTGGCAAGCTCAAATTAGAAATGTTTACTCAAAATAAAGTTTTCTATACAATTCAGGACTTAGAGCGACTGTTTGCAGCGGTTAACTATGTTTTTCAACAGTGCGAATTACAATTATAGAGGAATGAACTTCGGCTTGACGCGCGGGTATCGAGAAACCTGGTTTTTATCTAATACTTCGCTGTAGCCGACAGATTCGCGAAAAACCCAATTTCTAAGTTTTGACGCGTGGATGTCCAGAAACCAGAATTTTCTGACAATACTTCGCTGTAGCCGGTAGATTCGCGAAAAACCCGGTTTCTAAGTTTTTGCAAGGAACAACTGCTACTTTCGCAATGCTTGGACAGTTGTTAGCAAAGCAGGGATATTTTGACCAAGCTTTCAATTATTTACAGCAATCTTTGGAGATTTTACAGCATTTGCGATCGCCCGACGTGGAGACAGTGAACGAAATTATTGCTAGAGTTCAGCAGATGGCTGGAGATCGATCGTAAGTTTGCGCGCGCGATTTAGAAACCCGGTTTCTCGCGAATATCTCGTGAGGATGCGTAAAATCTCGTAGAAACCCGGTTTCTTCGACTAGGCGTGCGGGATTTAGAAACCCGGTTTCTGGCCACACCCAAAATCGCTAAAATAAAATAAAGACCAAACCAGAAAGGCGATTATTGTGAGCGATTCAACCATAGAGCAGATTTTGAAATTGGCAAGTCAGCGAGCGGATGCCGCTGAAGTATACTATCTGTCCAGTCAAGACACGCCGATCGAATTTGAGAACAATCGCCTCAAATCCCTCCAAACCAAAGCCCTCCGAGGCGTAGCACTCCGGCTGATTTACAATGGCAAAATCGGCTTTGCTAGTTCCACCGATTTAACCCGGATAGACGATTTAGTCGATGCAGCCATTCAAACCGCCGAAATCGGCGACCCCGCAGAATTTGAACTGGCTTCCGACTTCCACCTAAAAGGCCCGGAAACCACCTATACTCCGCCCACAACAGCCGAATTAGTCGAAAATGGCAAAAACCTCATCGAGCAAGTCCACGCCTACAATCCCGATATTATGGTAGATGTCGGCTTTCACGTCCGCCACGGCCGCGTGAAAATTGCCACGACGCAAGACGTGTATGCCGAAAGAAGCAGCCAAATAGTCAGCGGGACGATCGCAGGCAATTTGGTAGTAGGAGAAGACTTTATGCAAGCATACAGTTACGACGTAGCGCGCGATCGGGCGATCGACACCAACAGCATCCTGCAATCACTCCTCGAAAAATACCGCCTCGCCGAACATTCAGCCACCATCGCCAGCGGTTCCTACCCAGTATTATTTACCCCCAGAGCCGCCGCCAGCACCCTCGGAGGCCTCTTTGATACCATCCTTTCAGGTCAAGCAGTAGTTCAAAAAGCCTCTCCCCTAGCCGACAAAATCGGCGAAACCTTATTTGACGAACGCTTCACCTTTTTTGAAGACCCCACTTTGGGCCCATCTGCTTGTCCCTTTGACGACGAAGGAACCCCCACCACCCGCAAAGTCTTAATTGACAAAGGAACTGTCACCGGATTTTATTGGGATCGCAGGTGGGCTGCTCGCGCCGGTGTACGATCGACTGGCAACGGTTTTCGTGGCGGATTGTCTCGCCCGGGCCCAAACTTGACCAACTTCTGCATTTCCCCAGGAAACACCAGCACCCAAGACTTGATTGCTAGCATGGATGAAGGTCTCATAGTAGAACAAGTTTTAGGTGCCGGTCAGTCCAATCAGTTAGCTGGCGAATTTTCTGTCAACTTGGACTTAGGCTATAAAGTAGAAAAAGGCAAAATTGTCGGTCGCGTCAAGAATACAATGGTGGCAGGCAGTATTTTTGAAGCCTTTAAAAATTTGGCAGATTTAAGCAGCGAAGCCGAATGGGTAGGCGGTGGAGCATATTTACCGAGTATGCTGTTTCAACAGTTGGGTGTAGCTTCGAGGCAATAAGTTCAGTGCGGTTAATTTCAGGTGACTCCGACACAGCCACAAAAAAAACTGTTTCTGTCACCAATCGACTGCTATAAAATAGGTTTGTAGTGAGGACTTTAGTCCTCTTATCCTAGTTGAGTCAAGAAGGACTGAAGTCCTCACTACAAACCTGGCTTTACAAAAAAACTGTTTCTGTCACCAATCGACTGCTATAAAATAGGTTTGTAGTGAGGACTTTAGTCCTCTTATCTTAGTTGAGTCAAGAAGGACTGAAGTCCTCACTACAAACCTGGCTTTGCTAATTCATGCAAATAGGAAAAAATAGGGAAAAAGGTACCATGAAAGAGCAAAATGTCAAGGATGGAACTGGGAAGAAGAAAAAGCACTTTTTCTTTCTTTTACCTTTGGTTTTTTGCATTTTAAATTTAGTGACTGGATGCGTTCAGTACGATGTCGGAGTCAACTTTGACAGTCAAACTCACGGCGCAATGGTGCAGCACATTAAACTGGGGGAAAGGTTGACAAGCTTCAGCAGCGAAACAGTTGGAGATTGGTTGAAAAGTGTAGAGAAGCGGGCGAGATTGCTCGACGGAAAAACTAAACGGCTTTCTGAGAGAGAAGTTATAGTGACGATTCCATTCAATAATGGAGCCGAATTAGAAGACAAGTTCAACCAATTTTACAATCCGATCGCACAAACTGCCAAATCTCGCGTCGCAAGTCCCCTAGAAACCGATTTGCCCAAGTTTGAATCTCACCTGAGTGTCAAGCAGAATAATTTGTTATTGGTGCTGCGAAATCGGTTAAGTTTGGAATTGGATTTGCGCTCTCTGGCTCTGGTTTCCTCAAACGGCAGTCCTCTGCTGAATCCGGGGGGACTTTTGGAGCTAGACTTTAGCTTGAACACGCCTTGGGGTGCCGAAAATATTTCAACTACTGTCGCCGGTGCGCTGGTTCCCCAAAGCTATCAGCAGGGAAAGCAGTTAGTGTGGAAGCTGAAACCCGGAGAAGTCAACTATTTGGAGGCGACATTCTGGATTCCAAGTCCCGTAGGAATTGGGGCGCTGATTATTGCCTTATTTGTGGCGGCGGGCATTGCTGTAAAATATCAAATATTGCCAGCCCTCTTAATCGGTAAAAAACAGCAAAACATCGGTCAAGCCTAAATATGTTTCTCAGTTGGAGGTCGCAGTTGGATGACTGAACTTTTGGTCATCCAAGGGAGAATTATCAAGATGCGATCGGATTTTTTATCAATTGAGTCGCCGGATACAATGATTAATTGACCAGACTTGATATTATTAAACAAACAGCCAGCATCTACTAAAAAATAGTTAGTTGACAAATAGCAAAGAATTTGCTTGACCCAAATTGAGAATTAGGAACAGAGAAAATGCGATCGCTAAATTTCTTCTTCATCTTTCTGATTTGCTTGGCTCTAGTATTGTTCAGCATCGAAAATACAGAGCCGACCACCGTTCAAATTATTAAAGGCGTCCAAGTTAAAGCCCCGCTGTGCGTAGAACTAATTGTAGCGACAGGATTGGGAGCTGTTTTAGCGTGGCTGTTCAGTTTGTGGTCGAGAATGCAGCGAACCCTCGCCTCTCGCCAAGAAATCCGCCAAGTTCGCGAAAAAGAGCAGCAAATTCAGGAGTTACAACAAGATATCGAACGCTATAAAGCAGAAGTAGAAGCAAAACAACCTTTGTTAGAAAGTGCAGAACTGACAAGTTTAGGAACAGCAGCAGCCGAGGTCAAAGCTGGTTAAATAATGTATCTGGCAATTAAATTGAGTTATTCGGGTGCATCTCACTTTAGAAGAGGGCGAAGCATGACCGCATATAAGTTATTAGTTATAATCTCATATTCACGGAGGTCATGCTTCGCCCCTACAAACATATTTTCAAAACTCAGATGCACCCAGTTTCTATCTGGTTTGTGGCGATGGAAAATCTCAAATCTCATTTCTGTACCCACGGTTGGCTAGAAACTAATACGGTTTGTCTGAGAACAACCCAAGCCTATTGGATTGATTAAAACCCTCAATTTCGGTTGAAAAACCCGATTTATTGGCGGGTGAGTGTATCAGCCCTAAATCTAAAATCTAAAACCTAAAATCTAAAATCGAATGGTTGTTTCCAGAGACCAAGATGGTTTAGAAACGATTTCTGAGGGGATCGCAATTTTAATTGATTTAGCAGAACGGGGAGAAATCGATCCTTGGGACGTTAAGGTAATTGAAGTGTTCGATCGATGTTTGAGCAAGCTGACCAACGCCTCTGATGCCGATCAGAGTTCGGATTTCTCCGATTTGTCCCACTCCGGCCAAGCGTTTTTGTACGCTTCAATGCTGGTTTTGCTCAAAGCAGAAAGTATTGTCCTCTGTGAACCCCCGCCGAATCCCGAATTGGACGAAGCAGCCCTCGAAGACACAGAGCACTCAGGAGGGCGACATTTGCCGCAGCATCTGGAGCGACAACTGCGCCGTCGCGGTGTAGCTCAACTCCCACAAAAACGCCCGGTAACTCTCCCAGAACTAATCGAGCAATTGCAGCTCATGAAAGCAGCAATGGAGCAGACAGTTGCTCCTCGGCGCCGCCCGACTTCAAAAATGCGATCGCAAGCTGCCCAAGCTATCTTTGAGCTAGCTCACCAAGAAAATCTCGTGGAAACTGCTAGCGAGCTCGATCGATTTCTGGCAGAACGGGGCCAGGAAATTGATGAGGGTTGGCTCGACTTGGACAAATTGCTGGAACTCTGGCACCATCACGGTTTTAACTCATCTGTCCACCCCGACCCCCCGCTATCGACTGAGGAAGTTCATTTACCAAATTATGACCGCGTGGGTGTTTTTTGGGCGTTGTTGCTGCTCTCGGCTCAGTCTAAAGTAGAGTTGCTTCAAGAGGAGTTTTACCAAGACCTCAAAATCCGGGCGCTTTGAGCTTGGATGTGCATCAGATAGGCTTCCGGCGCCGGTTTACCAGTCTTTGGAACTCTTGACTTCCGGACGAACCTGCCTCTAGGGGACTTTTAGGTACATTCAACCGGACTTGAGATTATTTCTGATTTCTGATTCCTGGTTGGTTAAATCCAGGCAAATTCCGGATAAATGATTGATAGCCTGGTAGGATATCGCCTATAAACAGGTCAGTCGATTTTAGATTTTAGATTTTAGATTTTAGATTTTAGATTTACTCGCAGCGCAGTAAATCTGAGAGCTTGAACTAGCGTCTAAAATTTTGAAATCGATCCGAACGCTCGCGTCGGAAAATTATACCCGTTTTTGGGCGGGGTTATGATGGTGCTGCGATCGATAAAGGTCGCAACCGCTAGCATCTAATTGTTGAGTTGATATCAATTAACAGAGGGTTGAGGAAGTTAATCATGAAAGCGATGATTCTGGCGGCCGGTAAAGGCACTCGCGTCCGTCCCATTACTCACACGACACCAAAACCGATGATTCCCATCCTGCAAAAGCCTGTGATGGAGTTTTTGGTTGAATTGCTCCGCCAGCACGGATTTGACCAGATTATGGTCAATGTTTCCCACTTGGCCGACGTAATTGAAAACTACTTCCGCGACGGTCAAAAGTTTGGGGTACAAATTGGCTATTCTTTTGAAGGGCGAATTGAAGACGGACAAATGATTGGAGAAGCCGTCGGTTCGGCTGGCGGTATGAGGCGAATTCAGGACTTCTCACCGTTTTTTGACGATACTTTTGTGGTGCTGTGCGGCGACGCTTTGATTGACTTGGACTTGACTGCTGCTGTGAAGTGGCACCGAGAAAAAGGGGCGATCGCTACTATTGTAATGAAATCTGTTCCCCGCGATGAGGTTCCCAGTTACGGAGTAGTGGTAACAGACGATTCTGGCAGAATTAAAGATTTCCAAGAAAAACCTTCTGTAGAGGAAGCTCTGAGTACCGACATCAACACTGGTATTTATATTTTTGAACCGGAAATATTCAATTATATTCCCCATGATATGGAATATGATATCGGTTCGCAGTTATTTCCCGCCCTAGTAGCAGCAGGTGCGCCTTTTTACGGAATTAGCATGGACTTTGAGTGGGTAGATATCGGGAAAGTTCCTGATTATTGGCGAGCAATTCAGAGCGTGCTGTTGGGAGAAATTAAAAATGTTTCGATTCCAGGAATTGAAGTGCGCCCCGGCGTTTACGCTGGTTTGAATGTAGCTGTCAACTGGGACAAGGTTGATATTACCGGGCCTGTTTACATTGGTGCGATGACGAAAATTGAAGACGGAGCCAAAATTGTCGGCCCGACAATGATCGGCCCGAATTGTTGGCTTTGCAGCGGGGCGACTGTAGAAAACAGCGTGATTTTTGAGTATTCCCGTTTGGGCCCCGAGGTGCGGTTGGTTGACAAACTGGTGTTCGGGCGCTACTGCGTTGACAAAACTGGCGCGGCGATCGATTTGCAAGCGGCGGCTCTCGATTGGCTGATTACTGATGCCCGTCAAGTGTTACCAAATATACTAGGAGAAGAGCGACGGGCGATCGCAGATATTCTCAGCACTGCTGACTAATTGGTAATTGGGAATTGGGAATTGGTAATTGGTAATTGGTAATTGGTAATTGCTAATTGGTAATTGCTAATTGGTAATTGCTAATTGGTAATTGCTAATTGGTAATTGCTAATTGGTAATTGCTAATTGCTAATTGCTAAAGTTCTTCGTTTGCACTCTACCTAATAAGTCATTAGTCATCAGTTATCAACTAATGACTAATGACCTTGGATGAGGTTCGCGAGCGGAGACAGCACTCCTAATGACTAATGACTAATGCCAACTGCCAACTGCCAACTGCCAACTGCCAAATGCCAACTGATTAGGACTGCAAATAAGTATATTGGGTGAGACTCCGCTCATAATTTTGCAGTAAAAGTTGAGCCTCCGAAAGAGTAATTTTATTTTGCTGCAAAGCTGATTCTGTCTGACGGCGGATGCTTTCAACCAAACTTTCTGCATCGTACTGTACGTAGCTGAGAACTTCTTTCATCGTGTCTCCCTTCACAACGTGTTCGATATGATATCCCGAAGGAGTTAGCTGAATGTGAACCGTATTTGCATCGCCGAATAAGTTGTGAAGGTTGCCCATAATTTCTTGATAAGCACCTCCCAAAAACAGCGCTAAATAGTAAGGTTCTCCAGGTTTGATTGTATGCAGTTCCAGAACTGACTTGACATCTCGCAAATCAATAAATTGGTCGATTTTGCCGTCGCTGTCGCAGGTGAGATCTGCTAAAATACCGCGCTGAGTCGGTTCTTCATCGAGCCGGTTAATTGGCATAATAGGAAACAATTGGTTAATAGCCCAACTGTCTGGCACTGACTGGAAAACAGATAAGTTGATGTAATAAATGGACGCCATCACCTTTTCTAAGTCTTCCAAATCTTCCGATACATAGTCTTTTTGCCGCGCGATTGTCTGTATTTTATCGCAGCAAGCCCAGTACAACTGTTCGGTTTTCGCCCGTTCCGCAATTCCCAAATAGCCTAAGTTAAATAAACTGACTGCTTCTTCCTTGAATTGGATAGCATCGTGATAGACTTCTTGGTAATTTTCGGGAGTGATAGATTGGTAAATTTCGTAGAGATTGCGCGGAATTTGGTGGGCGTTTTCGTCTACTGGTTCTGGTACTTCTCTGGGGACATCGCTAGTTCCGAGTACGTCAAAAACTAGGACTGATTGGTGAGATGCGATCGCCCGCCCGCTTTCGCTAATGATAATTGGCACAGGAATTTTCCGCTCGTCACAGGCATCTTTGACTCCCGCTACTACGTCGTTGGCGTAGTTTTGCATATTGTAGTTTTTGGAAGCGTGGAAGTTGGTTTTAGAGCCGTCGTAGTCAACGCCGAGCCCGCCCCCTACGTCCAAATATTTCATGTTAGCTCCCAATTTAGCCAATTCTACATAGATGTGGCTGGCTTCTCGAATGGCATCTTTGATGACGCTAATTGAGGAAATTTGAGAGCCGATGTGGAAGTGCAGTAACTGCAAACAGTCGAGCATTCCAGCTTTTTCTAGTTCGTTGACTGCGCGGATAATTTCAGGAATTGTCAAGCCAAATTTTGCCCGATCGCCCGTGGAACCTCCCCAGCGGCCAACGCCTTTGGTAGTTAGTTTGGCTCGCACTCCCAAAATCGGTTTAATTCCTAATGCTTTGCTCGCGGCGATTGCGAGTTCTACTTCCTCAATTTGCTCCAGCACAATTACCGAAGTTTGACCGAGCCGCTGCGCTAAAATCGCGGTTTCTATGTATTCGCGGTCTTTATAACCATTACAAATTAACAAAGCCCCTGGAGTTTTTAAGGTCGCCAAAGCAATCATTAATTCTGGTTTCGATCCGGCTTCCAGTCCGAAGTGATGGGGTTGACCGAAACGCACCAAATCTTGAATTAATTGTCGGTGCTGGTTGCATTTGACTGGAAAAACACCGCGATAGACATTTTTGTAATTGTAGCGGGCGATTGCTCTGGCAAAACAGGAATTTAGGCGATCGATCCGGTCTTCCAAAATATCAGAAAATCGAATTAGCAGCGGCAAAGCCAAATTTCGCTGCTTGAGCGATTCTACCAGTTCGCACAAGTCGAGGGAACCGCCGCGATCGCCCTTGGGAGAGACTGTAACGTGACCGGCGGCATTAATCGAAAAATAGGGTTCGCCCCAACCTTGAATTCGGTACAGTTTCTCGCTATCTTCTATTGTCCAAGATTTTTGTGGCACTTGAGCAGCAGCTACCAAAGCACTGTGCGATACAGTCAAACTCGTGACTGTTTGTGCCTGAGTCGATAGCGGCTCGATATCGGAGGAAGCAGCGGTGGCTGGGGAACTCATCTTATCGGAAACCTTTTTTAGGACTGGTCAAATAGATAGTTTATCGCACATATTGGGTTTCCTGATGTACTTGAAAATTCACTTTGGGTGCAAGGCTGAGCGATTTGAGATTTGAGTTTTGAGTTTTGACTCCACAGATAGTTCAAGGTGAGGGATTGAACTTAAAATCTCAACCGCGATTGTTCTCCACAACTCATGTCTTCAAGCTGTGTATCCCATGTGGGTGAACTCCGAAACTCTGTTTGGGAGTTCAACTGCGCTAAGAGTCTTGTCGGACGATCGATCGCCCGACACACTCTCACCCAGTCCAATTTAGACAAGAAAGTTCGATCGGCAAAACCCTGCCAACAAAAGATACTGCGATTGCTTCGCTCCTGCCAATGACAACCGATCGCAATCGCGTGTAGCACTCTAACCAAAAATCACCTCCGGCGGTGCCATGTCAGCCCCCATAATCATGCCCCCGTGACTCTTAGACTTCTTCAAGCCCGGTTGAGGCGCTTTTTCTTGGCTTTTTGGAGACGGTGCAACAGAAGCGGGCGGTGTCACCTGTGGCTCCACTGCATTGGCCCCAGGTACAACGGGTTGCTGCGACAACCAACCCACACCCCCTATCGCCCCAGCCATCAAAGCAGTGTAGCCGATGTACAAATGCACCGGACTCATTTGAAAGCCTTCGCCGGAGTCGGAGTTGGAAGCAGACAAATAGGTACTGGGAATTATTGGACTCGGAGCGGGTTTTGGCAAAGCATTCGCCATCGCGGTGCCGTCTAGCCCTAAGGCGTCGCCCAATCTGCGGATAAAACCTCTAACGTAAATATCTTGGGGCAGTTTGTCGATTTCCCCATTTTCGATCGCTTCGATGTGGTGCAGCGGCACGAGAGTTTGACTGTGGAGTTGCTGGAGGGATAGCGATCGAATTTGCCGTCCCTTACGCAACTCTCTACCCAACTCCCGCAGGCACTCTTCTCGCTCTTGAACTGCTAAAGCTGCTTCCTCTTCCTTGGTAAGTTTTTTCTCCTTCTTGGGAAAACCAAACCCTGGGAAGGATTTAGCGGGGGCGATGACAGTTGCAGGTGCAGCCGAATCGACTTTAATTTCGTCTTTGAGCGCTTCTTTGTTTTCTTCTAAAGTGTTAGAATCTCGATCGCAATTTTCAGTCTCGGACTCTGTTGTAACAGGAGCTTCCACAGCAGCACTGCGCCAATAGAAAACAGGAGCAGGTACTGGTGGCTCTTCTTCTCTAACATAGGATGCGGTGTCACTTGGAGCCGCGACACTCTCTTGGACGACTTGCATTTCCGTTTTGTTTGGTTTGCCAAATCGATCGAATGCGAGCTTGACTGCTTCTCTGCTAACTGCTCTAATTAAAATTTCGGCAGCAGATGCTGCTTCGCCCAACATGGTTTGCAAGCTAGCTAGAGCTTGGCTGTAGGTGTCGCTACAGAGGAGTTCAGCTTCTATTTGACCGAGAACAGAACGAAAACTTTCTTGAGAAATTTCAATAGTTGCGTGATCTGTCACCCCAAAATAAGCCTCGGGTTTCAGTGCCATGATGTTTGTGTTGTCTTGCTAGAAGGTATCTGAGTACGTTCTTCTAAAGCTTGGCAGTGATTCCGGATGTCAGTTGGGGGATAGTGGGCATGGGGCATGGGGCATGGGGCATTGGGCAAACAGGGCATGGGGCAAACAGGGCATGGGGCATTGGCCAAAGAGGGCAAAGAGGGCAAAGAGGGCAAAGAGGGCATTAGTAGGCCCTCACAAATAACCAATAACCAATAACTAATAACCAATAACCAATAACCAATAACTAATAACCAATTCCCACTCCTGCCCATGCCCCATGCCCCATGCCCCATGCCCCATGCCCCATGCCCCATGCCCAATTCCCCATGCCCAATTCCCCAAGACTACTGCTTGTGGATGCGATCGAGCAACCAAAGAGCACCGATAATCCCGACAAAGTGGGCAACAGTCGCGTGAGTATTGGCTAGCACCACAAATATGTCTAAAGGCTGAATAAATCTGCTGAAATCTACTGCCGCACCGAACAAAGCTTGCGGCTGAGCTAAAGATTTGGCTAACAGCGTGCCGCTGATAGCTTCTGCACCGATCAGTGTCAGCAGCATTCCTAATAAGTTGCTCATCAGTGTCAACTGCACTTGTTTGATCGTGTCTGCTTTTTTGGGGCGGACAGCGTTGGCGGGCGATCGCAATTCTCTCGACAAGCGGGTGAAACGGAAAGCGCGATACACGCTGTAACCGAGCACTGCCAGCCCGCAAAGAGCAAAAAAGACGCCGCCGCCGGTGCCGGCACTGGTTGAACTTCCAGGCGCAGTGGCGCTCGGGATAGCAAAGGGGATGGCAAAGAGCAAAATAATCGTCGCTACCACCGCCAGCACTGACTGCACCCAGAAGCACACCCAGCCTGCTGTCCGAAGGGCAAAGGCAACTCGCTGTGCAGCTACCGGAAGCTTATCGTTATCTAACTGATTAGTCATATTTTGAGCGGATATAATTGAGTGGCTTTAATTGGCAGCAGTTTTTTTTTAGCAGGGACGGTTGATGGCGGTTAACTCTCCTTATAATGGAAGTAGAAATGTTTAAGATTTGTAACTAACATTCGATTTCACTAGCGTCGATCGCAAGGTATCCAAAGCAATGACACAACTACAACCTACCGTCACTCCCAAACTGGAACAACCAAAGTTTGGCTTCAACAGCTACGCGGAACGCCTGAACGGTCGAGCCGCGATGATCGGTTTTTCCCTAACTTTAATTATCGAGTATGTCACAGGGCAGGGGTTGCTGGCCTGGTTAGGTCTCAACTAATTTTAGCAAGGGCGCGGTCAGTCGATTTTAGATTTTAGATTCTAGATTTTAGATTTGATGCCACAGATTCATGTGGGAAAAAAACAGGAGTCTAAAATTTGGGGATTTACCCTAAGCGAGCGTTGAGGGCTTGTACCCGTTTTTGGGCGGGTCAACCTCATACTTTGTGTGGACTGTCAGCCGCAAGGGTGTCACCATGCTGACCGCGACCACTTCGCGAATTGATTAGAATATTAGTTAGAAATCAAGCCCAGCGACTTGTCGATCGAGAAACATCGGTTTAGACAATGCAAGAGCTAGCTTTGGGTTTGTATGTCGGATGAAATTTTGATTGGGCAAGCTTGGCAATTTGGCCTCGCTCCCGTACAATTCGCGACAGGCGAGAAGATTAATTGAGGTGAAGCTAGTTTCAAAGCTAGAAATCCCGATCGCACCGCCAACTCTAAGTTTTAGAGATTTTAGATAAATATAGAACAGAGTAAAACCACATGAATGCTTCGTGGACGCGACTTTTGAAGTCAGCTTACCGTAGAGAGCCAATTACCAGCTTTGTTATAACAGTGGGCGTTGTCGATGCAGCCATCGGCAGCATTGGTGCGAGCGGCTCTTTATTGGCTTTTGGACTGGGTACTGCTGGGGTAGCGATGGGTCTCCGTTGGTGGCAAGTTTACCGCTCTGAAGCCGAACAACCCGCCCCTGCTGCCGAATACTATCTTCCTCCTCAGTCTTCTCGACCTCAGTTGCCCACGCTCAACAACGTGTCTAAGAAAAATCCTCCTTATTAAGATTAGCGCGCAACGGCGACGGGGGTGAGGTGGCGATCGCGCCACTCTGCATCTGAGGCATTACTAAACATAGGATCAAAAAAGTCTTTCGATCTTCGATCTTTGAGGCTTGCTGTATGAATATTACTGTTGCCGAGAAACTGTACAAAATTGGCTCTGTAGCGGGTTGTAGCGGTTTATCGGTGAAAACTGTTCGTTACTATGACGAAATGGGCCTGCTGTCTCCGGCGGTAGAGCGATCGCCGGCTGGTTATCGCTTGTTTGGGGAAGCGGTATTCAACAGGTTGGCGTTTATTAAACGATCTCAGGCTCTGGGTTTGAGCCTTCAGGAGATTAAGGATATTTTACAAGTTCGCGATCGGGGAGAGTTGCCTTGCTCTGAAGCGAAGCAGCATCTAACGGCCAAGGTTGAGGCAATTTCCGGGCAAATTGCAGCGTTAGAAACTTTGAAAGGAGAATTGCAAGGAATTCTCAACCGCTGGCAAGAGAAACCCTCGCCGGAGTGTATTACTCGCACCATTTGTCCGAACATTCAGCGGGATTGAGCAACGGCAGAAAGATACAAAAAAAGGGAAGGAATTATCGGTTTCCTTCCCTTTGTTGTTTGGTTTGTGGTTTGGTGGGCGATCGTTTGGGCGATCGTGCTGAGCTTTTAACTTTTTTCGGAGAGTTTGCTGTTGCTTTTTGAGCTGTCTAGCTCTGGCCGAGCCGCCTTTGCCTTTAGAGTTTCTGCCCTCGTTGCGGGGAGACTCCCAACTTTTTAGTCTCATGTTTTTATTATATGTGTACTACTTACATAATACACTATTACCATTGCACTGTCAAGTAGTTGGTTTAATACCAATTTCAACAATCAATGCAACAGTATCTGTAGGGTGCGTCGCCACTGCTAATCCTCAAAAAAGAGAGAAAATCCCATCGCGACGCACAACCAAGAATCTTTGAGAACACAACCATCCATTTAACTCTACTTAAAATTTGGTGTTGTAGCCAGAAATTTTCAAGCTTAGTATGATATTGCGATCACTCCAAATATTCCCTCGGCATTGCAGCATCTGTAAAAATTGGTAGCGTTTCCCAAATTTTCAGCCATTCCGGCAATTCCGCTAATGTTTTGAGCTGAAACGACATTTCTATTAAGGAAAATTCTAAATTGTGGAAATCTTGAATAAGTTCGGCTTTCAAGAAGATTTCATTTCTAGCTAAATCTGGAGCATTAGTCGCGAACGCTATACTGTTACCAGCATCTAAATTGCAGATATAAACTTGTGCGAACACACTTTGAATTGTTTTAACCGCCGCCGCATTAAACTCTTGTTTGTGGAATAGGTGGATAGCTACAACGCCCGTATTTGACAAGTGCGTTTTGCAGAGTTGGTAAAATTCTTGTGTGACCAATGGATAGGGCATATAGCCGCTGCCAAAACCAGCATCCACAATAATTATATCATTTTTTATGGTGGGATTTTGTTCGGCAAGATATTGACGACCATCTTGAATGGCTACTTTTAGTCTGTCATTAAATTGAATGCCAAAAAACTTTTGAGCAACTTCGACAACTGTTGCGTCTATGTCAGCAGATTCGACTATCGCGTTAGGGAAATAGTGATGCAAAATTCTGGGAAGAGTGCCACCCCCAAAACCGATTATATAGATATTTTTTGGTTGAGTTTTCCAGAGTAATGCTAACAGCATTGCTTGGGAATATGGAAATATTAATTTAAGTGGATTGTTGAGGTCGAGGATTGATTGAGCTACACTTGTACTCAAAGTTTCTCTGTCTACCAAAACCAGGAGCAAGCATGATTTATCTTTTTTGATTGCTACGATGCTGTCGCCGGAATGTTGCTGAAATATAATGCCATCTGGCTGTTTTTTAAGCCAGTCAATCTGTTGATTGGCAATTGCTAAATAATACCAATTATCTAAAATTGTGCAACACTCTTCGACCCCCCCTAGCCCCCCCTTGCTAAGGGGGGGGACAAGAATACTGTTATTTCGTTGAAAATTGGTATGATTATTGTTTTGCTTGCCTGCATCATAATTCATAGTATTCTAAATTAGACGTTTGAGATTAAAAATTGATGACTAAAATCGTGGTTGGGATCTGACGTATAGTTTCATTATTGTTGAGAACTTATATCAAATCTAAAATCTAAAATCGAATCACCTCAATCCCAATAATAGCGCGATTCCGCCGATCGCACAAACCACACCCACAACAGCCCGGAGACTAACCTTTTCGCCCGCGAGTACGGCTAGAGGCAGTATAAACAGGGGACTTGTAGAACTAAGTGCTTGAGCGATGGCTGCGGGTGCATATTTCAAGGAAGTCTGTTGCAGGAAAATTCCGAGATAGGTTCCCAAAAAAGCTGCTAAAATTATTGCACCTAATATTTTTGGCGCTTTTAATTGTTGGAAAGTGCCAAGGTTTGTGGGGTTGAGAAAGCACAGCATGACTGCCATACCTCCGCTCAAACGTAAGGCCGCTGTCCACAAGGGATCGATATCTATTTGAGCGAAGGCGGCGCGGGATAAAACTGCTCCGGCTGCGTGGGCTGTTTGTCCTAATAAACTAATGCCTAATCCTTGCCAAAGATGTTTTGATGGTAAGGTGGTTTCGGCTGTTCGTTCGGCAATCACCCAAGCTACGCCGCAGATTGTTAAAAGAATGCCTGTACAAGCAATAGGCGATAGCTTTTCTTGCAAAAATATCAAGCCGAATAAAGCTGTCAAAGGGGGAGATAGGGTTTCTAAAAGCAGCGCTCGCCTCGCGCCTAAATATTTTAATACGATAAAGAAAGCGGTGTCTCCGATGCCAATTCCTAGGGCGCCGCTGATGAGCAGCATTGCTAAAATATTCGGGTTTACGGATGGTAAGGATTTGCCTAAGATTATTATCGTGGTAAGAAGCATGACCAGGGCGATCGCACCTTTGAGCAAGTTTAGTACAACTGCGGGGATTTGCTGTCCGACTCGCTGCCAGATTGTGGAAGATAGAGCCCAGACAAATGCAGCACCTAAAGCCGCGATTTCACCGATAAAATTCATGTGATTTTAGATTTTAGTTTTGACATACTCCCCGGCTCATCGACTGATGCTACCTTTCATAGTCTTACTCTGTCTCCGCGTACATTTAAGGTCGTGCCGATGCCCCATGCCGACCATTTCTATATTCCTAGCAGCATTTTCATCTCTATCTTGCTCAACACCGCAACTGACGCAAAGCACGCGATCGAATAGATAAATCAATCTTGCCCCATTTGAATCCACAATCTGCACAGATTTGGCTAGTCGGTTCCCATCTACTAATTACCTTGAATTCCCTGCCAAATTTCTCAGACTTACCCTCACAAAGAGTCCTGAATTCTCTCCATCCTTGCAGACTAATTGCCCTGGCAAGTTTACGATTCTTGACCATCCCCGACACGTTCAAATCTTCCAAAATAATTACTTGGTTTTCGTTGACTATTGTGGTTGACAATTTGTGTAGGAAGTCTTGGCGGGTGTCGGCAATTCGATTGTGTAACTTGGCAATTTTAATGCGAGTTACATTCCTTCTTTTAGAATCTT